>NZ_JBYUPU010000028.1:0-88298 GCF_058135425.1 Paenibacillus sp. MAH-35 | reverse complement strand
AACTTGACAAATGAAAATTGTGTCTTCAGAAATTCAATCTTTGAATCTCTTTTTTATGATATCTTATTTTCATAACCTTTTCTGTGTCTTACGCAACAAAATCCGTTAACTTTCGCTTTGATCTCCCTAGAATCCATACTATGTAACATTCAGGAGGGACCCTATGACTCACAATAAACATGTATCCCGTCGGTCATTTCTAGCTTTTATCGGCACGAGCGCCGCCGCCCTTGCCGCAGCCTCTACCGGACTCGACCCGCTGCTGAATAAGGCGACAGCTTCTGCAGCGCAGCCGAACATGGGATTAGCCGAAGCGATTCCTTTCCCGGCCCTCCAGCCGCAAACAACAGACCGGTTGACGGCAGCGGCCGGCTATGCCATTGATACTCTTGCCGTGCCAAGCGGTTCGGTTGGCGCAGGCAGCGGTCATATCGGCTTCTGGCCGACAAGCGAGCGGGGCCGCGGACTATTATGGGTAAGCCACAAAGCCGGGACACCCCAAGTGGGGGATACGGGGAATGCTGGTGGCCGGGGCGCATCCGTAATGGGCGTGCAACGCTCGGGAGACGGTGCATGGAAGCTTGATCCGAAAGCCCCCGAGGCCCGCCGACTCACATCGAGGGACCGCATCGATTTGACCGGCCCGGTTCGAGGTGCTCAGGCCGTGGGTGGAGCCTCGGTCGTGCAAGGGCTCTGGTGCAACGGCTCGGGGGGACGTACTCCGTGGGGTACTGTGCTTGCAGGGGAACATCCGCTGGACGTGGACGCGGCGAGGGCAGGCATCCCGACGGCCGCCGTCGGCTGGCTGGCCGAGGCTGATCCAACTGACAGCCGCTTTTCCACGCGCAAGCATACGGCGCTCGGGCGTTTTGCGCATGGAGACATTGCGGCAGCATTGGCACCGGATGGACGAGCCGTTCTCTACATGTGCGGCGAGCAAGTCCTGTTCAAATACATTAGCCGCGATGTTTATGATCCTTCCAAAGGAACAGCTAACTCCGTGCTGCTGGAGAACGGCACGTTGTACGCAGCCGACCTCGGCGGCGGTCGCTGGATCGAGCTGGCTGTAGAGCAAGTTCGCGATACACTGGCAGACCCGGCCTTCCGCATGCCTCCAGGCGTCAACCGGCGCCGGGAAGAGCTGCTTGCCATGCTGAGCGAGCAGGCGGATGTGCTGACGCATGCCCGCGAAACCGCCCTCGTGCTGGGTGCCACGCAGCTGGAGCAAGCTGCCGGTGTAGCCCTGCATCCGACCGACGGCACCCTGTTCGTATCCCAGACTGGCAGCATCTTATCCGGCAGCGGGTATGGAAGCATCCTGCGGCTCGTGGAAGACGGCGGGGATAGCGCAGCCATCGCCTTCGAATCGGATCTCGTCCTCGCGGGCGGAAGGCAGGCCGCTTTCAGCTCGCCGGGTTCGATCTCGTTCGATGCGGCAGGCCGGCTCTGGATCGCGACTAATATGCCTGCCGACCGGCTGAACCAGGGAGCCTACGCTCCATTCGGCAACAATGCGTTGTATGCGCTGACCGCTTCCGGGGAAACGTTTGCCAAGGCAGAATCGTTTCTGTGTGCTCCGGGCAGCGCCATCCTCTCCCTTCCAGCATTCGGTCCTGACGGCACTGTATTCGCCGGTGTCCATAATCCGGACATTGCCGCTTCCACCATCGTCGCGATCAGACGGATGTAACACGCGTTTCTGTACCAAAACAAGGGCTTTTCCTTGCTCCGGCATCATACGCCGAAGCAAGAAAGAGCCCTTTCTCCGTTAGGGATAACATGTTTGCCCGGAGAATGAATTACAGCTCTCCGCCCGCTTGCTGTTCAAACCGCTTGACTATCTCCACGATCACGTTGGTCGCCTTCAGCATGTTGTCGACCGACACGTACTCGTACCGGCCGTGGTAGTTCTCGCCGCCTGTAAAAATGTTGGGAGTAGGCAATCCCATATACGACAGCTGGGAGCCGTCGGTCCCGCCCCGGATCGGCTGGATGACCGGCTCGATTCCGAGACTTTCCATCGCCTGGCGGGCGATATCGACGATTTCCATGACCGGCTCGATCTTCTCGCGCATATTGAAGTATTGATCCTTAATCTCAATCGCGATGCGCTCTTGCCCGTATACGTGCCGGAGCTCCTCAACGATGCCGGTCAGCTCGGCCTTTCTCCCTTCGAACCGCTGCCGGTCGAAGTCGCGGATGAGATAGCTCAGCACGGTCTCCTCCACATTGCCGTTTATCGAGATCAGGTGGAAAAAGCCGTCGTAGCCGTCCGTAAACTCGGGCGCTTCCTCCACCGGAAGCCGGCGGCTGATCTCCATCGCTATTTTCGCGGAGTTGACCATCTTGCCTTTGGCCGTACCCGGGTGTACGATTTTCCCTTTGCACACAATGCGGACAGCCGCCGCATTAAAGCTCTCATACTGGAGCTCGCCGAGCGGCCCTCCGTCCATCGTATACGCGTATAACGCACCGAAGGCGGCCACGTCGAACCGGTGCGGTCCCCGGCCAATCTCTTCGTCCGGCGTGAACGCGACCCGGACTTTTCCATGCTTGATCTCCGGATGCGCGATCAGATATGCCATCGCGGTCATAATCTCGGCCATCCCGGCTTTGTCGTCGGCCCCGAGCAGCGTCGTGCCGTCCGTCGTAATGAGCGTATGTCCCTTATAGCCGGCCAGCTCGGGGAAATCGCGGGGCGACAGGACGATCCGCTGCTCCTCGTTCAGCACGATGTCCCCGCCGTCGTAGTTGTCCACGATCTGCGGCTGGACGCCCGCCCCGGTGAAGTCCGTCGCCGTATCGAGATGCGCGAGAAAACCGATGACCGGTACCGGTTTATCCGTATTGGCCGGAAGCGTAGCCATGACGTAACCGTTCTCGTCGATCGTCACTTCCTCCATCCCGATCTGCTTCAGCTCCTCGACCAGCATCCTGCCGAGCGTCCACTGCCCCGGCGTGGAAGGACAAGACGGGCTGCCGTCGTTCGATTGGGTATCGACTTGCACATAAGAGGTAAATCTGGTAATAATCTCATTTTTCATCTCGCTCAACTCCTTATCGATTATTGTACTGCAATGCGCCCCGCATTGAAAATAAGCCGTCTCCCGCGAAAGCGATGTGAGCGCATCCTGTTGCATTATTCATCCTGCTTGGTACAATGTCTATGCCAAGCTTTTTTCACAGCTCTTTCCCCTTAGGGTAGCTATACAGCGGACGGCGCACGAACCGACAGCAGAAGTCTTCACCAGGGAAGCGGAATCTAAACAAACGAAGGGTGTTGGAACCGATTGGACAAACGAAAAGCGAAAAATGAATTGCCGCCTAACTATGCGGAACTGAGGACAGCCTCGAACCGGACCTCGAATTGGCGCGAGCGGCTGACTGCCGTAGAAGAGCTCGGCGCCTGGAAACATGAGCAGGTGATCGACATCTTGACGCACCGGATGAATAACGACACGGTGTATCAAGTCCAGGAGGCCGCCTACCGCAAGCTCAAGGAGTTTGGCGAGAACGTGCAGCAGCCGCGCAGGAAAAAGGGCGAACTGGTCAAGGGAACGACGAAAATTTTCGTCCGCATTAAAAAAAGTTTGCCGGAGGGCCACTCGTTCGAGCAATTCAAGGAAAAACTGCATAAGATGAGACTTGATGTATACGATACTTATGAAGGGGACAAAGGCGCAGAGTTCGAAAAATGGCTGGAAGAGTCGTGGGCCGCGTTAACGAATAAATAGGCGGTGCGAGACGCATCTGACTCTGATTTTTGGAAAAGGCGACATTTTATAGCCGTGATGTGTTATAGTTTACCGAGAACATTAAATTTAGGAGTGATCCTCTGAGAAAACAAAAACCTATGCCCTTTGACGAATTGCTTAAAGAATTGCAGGGTCAAAAAACAAGTAAGGAAGGCCAGACTTCGCTCGACGAACTGTTCACCAAGTCGTTTATGAGCAAGCATTCCTCCTGCAAAAGCTTTAACGAGTTTCTGGAGATCGGCAATTTCCAAGCCGATACGCTCGATGATATCCGTAACATTCCCGACGAACTGTGGGACCGGCATGTCGCCAGGCAAACCAAGTTCGCCGACTGGAAGTCGATGCTGAACGAAGCGACCCGCGAGCAAGCTAAAGCGCAGTCGATGCATAGCTAGAAGCGAGCGTTCGAACGGTCCGCGGCTATAATGACGAAGCAAGTCCTCTTTTTGATAAGAGGGCTTTTTTGTTGCTACCTGCTGGCCACGCCTGCACCCTTTTCGCGGATTTTAGGAGCTGCAAACCGCTCTTATTCCGTGTCCAACCCGGTTTGCGGACCAAATAAAGCATACAAACGAGGCTGTCGATTCATTATGGACAACCAAGTGGAAAGGGAAAAGATTACCTTCTGGCGAGTTTTGTCTGGAATCCCCTACCTTACAATCCTTATTCAATCAAGGGATTCCGGACAACCTGTTTGAGTAGAAGAAGGTAACTTTTCACTTGGAACGGCCTGCTAACACTTCTACACAATGAATCGACAGCTTCACAAACCACTCTTATTCGTTACCTCCACCACGAAAAAAAGCGTCCCTCCCCCAGGAAGAGACGCAACCCGATTATCTTACATCACCCCTGATCGGCCAGACCTCCTCCCTGTCCCGCAGCAGCAGCTACTGCTGCTACTAGATGCTTACGACTCCCGCACCGTCCCCTCCGGGTGCTCCAGATGCAGGACAAGTCCGTCCGGCGTCATCTTCCATTCCACCTGAATGTCGCCATACGGTGTCGGGATCGTGCCTGAAGCTTGATGAAACACCGTCCGCACCGGCTCCACCCGAAATACCCGAAAACCCGGCTCGACCGGCCGGACCCCCAGTATATAGGCGTAATAAAAATAAACGGGGATGGCCGACCAGCCGTGGCACAAGCTCCCGGCCTGACCGAACGCGTCGGCCCCGTCCTTCGTCTCCCAGAAGCTCGTCGCGCCGCGGTACAGCATATGCCCCCACTCGTCCGCAATCGTATCGAATACGATCTGCCCGTATAGCTCGGGTTCGGCCAGCAAAGCCTGGAACTTGAATAAGGCGTAGCTGAGCGAAACCGGCACCCATCCGTTGTCCGGGCAAGACAACCGTCTCCTTAAATCGGCCACAGCCGGCTCCGGGCATACACGGGCACAGAGGGCCAGCGATTGGGTTAATTCGGCATAATGATCGCCTTCGTCTCCCCCCAGATACGTCCGGTAAGCGAGCGCTGTCGCATCCCAGAACTGTTCATGGACGGCCGCTTTCACCTTATGCGCGGTTTCCCGGTAGCCCCGGGCCGCTGCAGCGTCTCCGCAGGCATCCGCCATGCCGCCCGCAGCCTCTAACGCCATCGCGAAAAACAGATTAAGCGGCGCGTCGAATCTCGTGCCCTCCAGCCCTCCGTAACCCGGCTTGGTTGCGGCCGCACCGTTCAAACCGCGCTCCCAATCGTAGAAGTTCCAGTAGCCGGAGCTTCCCGGAGTGACCAGCAGCCCGTCCCGCAAGCGGGCCGTATGCTGATCCAACATCCGCCGAACGATGCCGAGCATCGCTTGGGCCTGCTCAAGATCGCCGCTGTACAGCAAATGTTCCTCCAGTTGAACGATCCATAGGAAGCTGAAGGACGGAATCGTGAACGGGCTTCTCGCCGGAGCGGTCAGCTCCAGATAACCGTCCTCCTTCAACCCTTCGCTGAACAGCCGGTTCGACGCGGCCGGAAATTCGTACTCGCCGAAGGCGTAATATCCGCACAATGCCTGATTCCGGGAATCCATGGCGTACAACGCCTGCTCGCGCCAGGGCGTATCCTCGTAATGCTCGTGCATGCACAGATGGAGGGTGCGGACGGCCACCTGCTCGATTTGACGGTGAAGCCGGTCGGGGCAGCGGAATTCGCCTTTCCATTCAACCGGGTACTCCACGGACCGAAGGCCTGCGTAATAAAGCACGAACTTCTCTTTAACGCCGCTAATATGAAGCTGCAGGTAGCGCCCCGCCCATCGTTTCATATAATGGGTGAACCTTTGCCGTCCCTTGCCGCACCGGTATCGGGTGGCGAAATGTTTGCCGCGGACCGATGCGCGGACCCGAAGATCGTCCAGATGCTCGCCGTATGCGATATCGAGAAAGGCGCCCTCTTCTCCGTCCAGCTCCAGCTCCAGAAAACCGCATTCTTCCCGTCCCATATCCAGCACCAGATACACGCCGCCGTTTTCTTGGAACGCTTCAGGCTTGATCGGCAATCCCCCCGAAGAGGGAAGCGTCAGCGGACCTCCGCCGCCGATGAGCGACCGGGACAGGCGATGGGACAAGTAGTCGCTCTGCATCAGCTCCGCCACTATCGCATCGGACGGCGCCGCTTGTCGCACGTACACTCCCTGGGTGATCAGCTTCGATCCGCATCGCTCTTTCACATCCAGCTTGCGCACCGGTCTCGCATACCATGCCGGATACTCGTCTGCAGCCCGTCCCGGACCGGATCGCTTCCACTCGTCCGTCATCCGGTATTCCGGACTGAGCCAGCCGTCGCCGCGGGCCGCGTCGTATTCGAACGTAAACCCGAGCTGCGCCGTGCTCATCGGGAGCCGTCCGGAAGCATACGTCCGCGAAGGCCGGCAATACGCGCCGCTGCCGCTCCGGATCGTCTCCATCCCCGTCTCCAGCGTGTAGATCAGCCCCGGGGTGCCCGGAATATATTGAAAGCTGTTAACGCCTTGATAATAGGCGAGCACGCACAGCACATTATCCCCCTTCCGCAGCAGATGCCCGACGGGCAACCGGTCGTAAGCTTTATGATCCGGGAAATCGTCATATTGACCGGCATCCGCCCATGTCCCGTTGATCCATACGGCGTACTCCGAATCTACGGAAATATACAGGCTCGCCTGCTCCGCTTGCTGCGGCAGTGTAAATTCGTGGCGGAATTCCACATATTGATTCACCTCGTCGCGGCTTCGGCCGTTCCACATCCAGACTGAATTGTCCAACGGATTCATCTTCGCTCTCCCCCTGCGTCCTCTAAAGGAAGAGGCGGGTTCTCCCCGCCCCGTGCCTTCCTGCTTATCGTGCGGATCACTCGATTTCTCCGACATATAGATTGTCGAACCATGCCGTTCCATCCACATCCGCGTCCGATTTCAAATAAACCTGCACATACTTGGCCGCCGCCGCAGGCGTTACCTCCAACTCGTAATACGTCCAGTCGGAAGCGGGCGCGATCTCTTTCCACGTATAACCGATCGTCGATGAGCCGTTCTCCCGGACCTCCCTCAGCCCGATCGACACGCTGCCGCCGGTAGCGCCGTTTTTGGCCCAGCCCTTCAACATATGTCGGGTACCCGGTTCGATCGCGATCAGGTCGGAGTTGATAACGTTCCAGGCGTTGGCCGAATCGGGCTGCAAGGAGACGGCATAATGACCGCCGTAGACGGCGTCCTGTACCCAGCTTCCTTGACGCATCAGCCAGCCGGCAGGTCCCGTGCTTGAAGCGTTAGCCTGCTCGAATCCCGGATTGGGCAGTATATTTTTATCGATATGAACCTGAAGCGGCATCGACCGGACCGTCTTCCCGTCCGCCTGCACCCGGATCGTCGCCGCATAGACCCCGTCGGTAACGCTCATCGGTACATATACCGTGCCGCTGACCGTAACTTGCTGATTCCCCGGCAGTTGGAAAGGAGCGGGAAGCTGTACGGACAAGGCGGATGAGGGCTCCGTCTCGAATCCGACCTGCAGGCTTCCCGGCACGTTGTTATCAACCTTCACCGCAAACGGGTAACTGCCGCCCTTATTCGCCAGAATGGCGTCCGGTTCGATCTTCGCGCTTAGCAGATCCGTATAAGGAGACCGAATGAACGTATCCGTTAAGATCGCAACTCCCGGTTTGTTGGAGTACTCCAGCTCGATAACGGCTTGCAGCCGGTAACTCTTCTCCAGCAACGGCTCCGCCATGCGGAAGCTGAACGTCTCCGTCGCCGATTGGCCGCTGCCGAGCGGGGAGACGGTCCGGGTTTCCGGCTCCAGGCCGAACGGATCGGGAAACTTCAACGTGACCCGGATGTTTTGCAGTCCGGTCTCCGCTCCGTTGTGCAAGGTGAAGGACAGCTCGTTCCGCTCCTCCTGTCCGACCAGCAGTCCGCCTCCGACATGAAGCTCACTCCGGACATACGAGGCGGCCAGCGGCCCGAGCCGCTCTCTGAGCTGCTTCATAGCGGCCAGCATATCCGGCTTTGCAGATGCGCTGCCGTTCAGATCGGCCCACTCTTCCAACTGGCCCGCCTTGTGCAAAGCCTGAATCGCCGTATGAACGGCTGCAGCGGGATCGGGGGCGGCTCCGGTCAGATAACCCCGGATCACGTTCAGTTTGGCTTCCAGCTGGTTCATGCGGGACGTCCACTGGGCATCCGCAGAAAGCCCCGAAGCATGAGCCGCGATCGTTAATGCTTCCGAGATCCTGTTCTCGAACGGGGTAATCCGGTAGAGAAGCGCTTGCTGCGGACCCAGATGAACCGTCAGTTCATCGCCCTGCCCATCCAGCACCGAGCGCGTGTCCCCATAGAGCAATTCCGCGCGATAGCCCGTTACCCCCAGCGGGACAGTCATCTGACGGATTTGTTCGCTTGTATTGACGGCTGCGGCGTAGCGGACATCTTCATGCTCCCACACGGCCCAGCGGCCGTGGTCCGTCTGCCCTTGGCCGATCCGGCTCCCTTCGGTCACCAGCCGGCCGAACAGCTCCAGCTCTTCCCGGAAATCGACCAGCCCGGGCCAGAGCGCGGATTGCCGCAGCTGGAACGTATTTTCATTGATCGAATAATAGGCTACGCCTTGCAGGCCATTCGCCAGCGTCTGGTACGCCGCATTGCGCACCTGCCCGATCGTCGGCAGAATCGGCCAGTTCGGCGGATTATGCATCGCCTGCAGGACGTTCCAGACCGGCTTTTCCCCTGCCGCCTGCTTGGCCGCCGCCGTCCGTTCGCCGACTAAGGAGATCGGTTCATACGGGATGGTATACACGTCCGTTACCAGAATATCCGTCGCCTTGGCTGTCGTGGCGTAATACGGCGGCATGGCTTCGACCATATAGGTCGGATGCGCCTGATCGAGCGACCGAATCAGCCGGTAGGCGTCGGCCAGCTCCTCCAGTGTTTTGCCGTTGGAGAACGGTTCATCCATAATCATCCAGGCAAGCACCGCCGGGTGGGTTTTGAACCGGGTTACGAATTGCTCGGTCAGCGCCGCATTTTCTTTTACTTTCATATTATAGTACAGCGGAACCATCACCTTCAGCCCGCTTTGGTGGGCGGCATCAAGCGCGCTTTGCAGCGCATTGGCGTTATTCGTGACGATACCCTGCACCGTATTGACCCCGGCTTCATTTAAATAAGGATAGTCGGTCTGACGCACATGGTAGGCCGCGATCGGAAAAAACGGATTCCCGTCCACCAGAAGCGTTCCGTCGTTCCGCAGCATCGTCGGACGGTTGATCCGGTACACCGGCTTCGTCACGGTTTCCAGAACCGCATTCGATGAGTCCATAAGGCGGACCTCCACCCCGTACGGCTCCTCCATGACCATCTGCGACGGATCGAACGGGAAGCTCATCGGCAGCGCCGCATTGGCATGCGCATACGTCGCAAGGACGACACCGGTCGACTCCCGGTAGATGCGGGCCTCCGCATGCAGTTGATCCAAGGGACCGACCTGCGAGTTGAAAGCGGCCTCCACGTTGCCTTCATCGGCATCGGCATAATAGAAAATCCGGTCTGTCGTCAAATCGATCATGGACCTATGCTTCAGCAGAACGAAGGAAGCATCGTCAAAAGAAACCGATCCGGTTCCGTACATCCGCAAATAGACCAGGACCAGTCCGGCCTCTTGAGGAATCTCAGCCTCAAACCGCAATTGCTGCCAGTCGCCCGTTATATCCTGGGCCAAAATATTTTTCTGCATATCGTACTGGCTTAGCCGGTTGGCCGGGGTACGCACCTGATCCCGGTAATATTCGAATTTAACCCCTATGCTTCCGGTTACTCCAGGCGACTTGAACCAGACCGACACGTCGTATACGGCGCCCGATTCGACGAGCACATCCTGTGCGATCCACGGGTTCGTCGTCTGTGCCGTCTCGATCCGGATGCCTTCCGCACCCGAGCGTGCCGCCGCGGATGCGACCTGGATCTCGGGATTGCTCCAGCCCCCCATCGCCAGCCAAGGAAGCGGTTTGCCGTCAGTGATTTGCTCGAAGCCTCCGTTATGCATCGCGTCGCCCCCCGGACTATGGGCGATGGCCTGCGGCGCCGCCGCTGCCAGCCCCAGCAGTTGAAACAGCAGTGTGAACAGACATAGGATCGCTGCATTTTGCTTGACTGACATGAATCGCGGATGGGGCAGCCATGAATCGAATCCGTTCATTCCAAACCCTCCATTATGCCGAGTTTACGATACGGTCCACTTATTTTTTCAGCTTCGCGTCGGCGATCGTCTTCTCCGCCTGCTCCTGCGCTTCGCGCAGCGCCGTATTGAGGTCCTTCTTCCCTTCGATGACTTGCTGTACGTATGGAGTGAGCACCCGTTCGACCGACAGCAGGTACGGATTTTTCGTAACGCCCGGAGCGATCTGGTTGTCATACAAGGCCGCCCAGTTTTTGTCCTTAAACGGCGTATCCTGCGCGAACGCTTTTCTTACCGTCTCGCTGGTCAAAATCGGCATGTTGCCTTTTTTCGCTTCGGACAATTGGGCCTCTTCCGATACCAGATACTTGATAACCTCCATCGCCGCGTCCTTCTCTTTGGCCGTCGAGGTGATGCCGAACACGACAGGCATCGACTGCGAGCCGACCTTCGGCTTCTCCTTGAACACAGGCAGCGAGACTAGATCCCAATTAATGTCGTTAATATTCGGGATCGAGAACGGGAAGCTGGAGTTGAATACGAACATGCCGAGCGTCGGAGCATCGGTAAATTCAAGCCGGTACGGAAGCTTCTTTTTGTCCGTTACGAACTTTTGGTAGCCTGCGGTCTTGCCCGGTGTTAATAATTCCAGGTGCCGTCGAGAAACGTCGGTTTTTCCGTCTTGGCATCCACATAAGGAATGGAATACTGGTTGTTGCCGAGAATATGGGCCGGCGACGCCGTAAATCCGATATAGGGAATGCCGCCGTCTTCACGGTCCAGTTTTTTGGCCAGTTCGTGCACTTCATCCCAGTTCATCCCGTCCTTCGGATAAGGAACGCCGAATTTATCGAAAATCCCTTTGTTGTAATACATCACTTGAATCATGTTGCTGACTGGTAGCGCATACAACTTGCCGCCGCCCGACGCTTTTAAGCCTTCGATCAGCCGGGGCTCGATCGCGTTCAGATCGACACCGTGCTTTTTGGCAAGCTCGGTCATATCGAATTCGAGTTTGGACCCCTCGGCCAGCTCAAAGTAGTACGAATCCGTCTGGAACAAAATGTCCACCCGCTGACCGGTTGCGAGCAAATCCTGCAGCGTGCTGCCCGCTTTGCTCTGGATGTAAGTGATTTTGTAATCGGGGAATTTCTTGCGGATCCGATCCCCGTAATTGGCGTCAAAGCTTTCCGGCGTCCCCCCGTTGTTCGTATGGATCACGAGCTCGACCGGCTCCGTCCGTTTGGGCGGCTGGTTGTCGCCTTCGGCGGCCGATCCGCCGTTTCGGTTCCCCTGCTCGCTGCCGTTTCCGCAGCCGGACGCTGCCAGCGTCAGACCGGCCAGAAGAGCCGGAAGTACAAGCCCATTCACTTTCTTCCTGTTTCTCGCTTTTGTTCCCATGTTCAGTTCCCCCAGTTTCCCTGAATTCTAACGCAACTTGCATCGGACCATCGGATCTCACCGGACAGCTTCGCCTTCTTGTGCGGGACATCTCTCCGGAACCCGTATGCCATGTTAGTACCGCTTTTCAGAAATCGATTACCCTATGTTGGCAAACGACCTTATTCAACCTCCCCTCACCTCCCCGGCAGTTTCTTATATTTATCATAAAGCCAAGACGGGGGCAGGGCTTTGCCGCAAAGGTCAAACCTTTTGTCAATCCGGTCAAAACATTCGGCTCCCAATCAGGAGCTCGCCTGACATCGCAAGCCGTTCTGCGAATGGATACGGCCTTGGAATCGAACGGTGGCGGCTGTCCCCTCTTTTATCCGGCCAAGAACATGAAATATAATAAGATCATATCGGTTCTGCTCGCTGTCGTTCGTTGCAAACGATTTCAATTGGATCAGGGGGAATCCGGCCGATGCGTCCGAGACATGTGTTGAAGGAAGAACTGACCATTCGCAAGCTGGTCACCTTTTATTACCGGGAAATGTCCAAACATTTTAGCACCAAAGGAGGAGAACGCCACGACTTCTGGGAATTCATCTATATCGATAAAGGGGAAGTGGAGTTTTATACCGATCTGGGGACGTATCATCTCCGACAAGGGGACATCTTGTTTTTCATGCCGGATCTGTTTCATGGGGGCCGATCGGTAAACAAGACGATCTGCAATATTATTATCCTCTCGTTCGAATGCGACTCGGCCTGTATGTCCGTCTTCGAGGGCGAATGCCGCTTTCGTCTGCAGGAGGACGAATACCAGATCTTATCCTTGATTGTACAGGAAGGCTTGCAGGCGTTCGATCCGCCGGTCAACTCGCCGATGATCTCCGGGTGTCCGCACGAGCGGGAGAGCGCGGCCTTCGGCGGAGAGCAGCTGATTCGCAATTATCTGGAAATTTTTCTGATTCGTCTGATACGCCGGAGAAGAGCGGAACAAAGCGCAAGAAGCAAAGCCGCCTTGGTCGGGGAGGTCCCGACGAACGAATCTTTTTCGAAAATCATCCAGTTTATGAAGAGCCATATCGAACAAAATTATACGCTCGACCAGCTGTGCGACATTTTCGCGATTAGCCGCACGGGACTTAAAATGATCTTCAAGGAGCATACAGGCATCGGGGCGATGGAATATTTCAATCGTCTGAAAGTCGACCGGGCCAAGCAGCTCATTCGCGAGGAGAACGGCAATATATCGTCGATTGCCGAAAGCCTGGGCTACAGCAGCATCCACCATTTCTCCAAGCAGTTCAAGCGGATCGCCGACATGACGCCCTCCGAATACGCCAGGTCGATTCTCGCCCGAACGAGAAGGATCGGCGGCTAGGGGAAGCGGAAGCAGCGAAATGACAACGGCAAACGACTAAAGAAACCTGTCCCACGCCGGATGGCCCTTGTATGCGTTTTATGCAGCTGCTTTTCAAAAGCGTACAAATCTCTCTTGTTTGCCTCCTATCACTGAAATGGGTTGAAGGCAGGTTCCCACTCGGGCAGGGGATAAACGAACTAGGATGAAAGGAGGTATGAATCGTGGCGGCTTCACCGAAAACGTTAAGAACGTGCGACAACGGACACCAGTACTACAAAAGCACCGATTGTCCGACATGTCCGGTTTGCGAGCAGCAGGCGGCGCCTGACAGCGCGTTTCTCTCCCTTCTCTCGGCGCCGGCCAGACGAGCGCTGGAACATAACGGCATTACGAGTTTGCAGCAGCTTTCGACCTATAGCGAGAAAGAGATTTTGAAATTTCACGGGATGGGACCCGCGTCGTTGCCTAAGCTTCGGGCGGCTTTGGAGAAGATCGGTTTATCGTTCAAAGATTAGCGTAAACGGGAGCGTAACCGGAGGAAGGGCAGGCAGGCCGCCCTCATATGAGGCCCCGCAAAGTCGGCTTGCCGCCACGGGGCCCGATTACCGGGGGAAGCGGCCTCCGGACTGCCGGCCAAGGAATTGGAAAGGAAGGCTAACGGTCCATTGCGCTTCTACGATGGGCCGTTCAACTGCCTTGCGAATTCCAGCTGCATCCCCCATAACTCTTTGACGCCGACCGCTTTTCTCGAGGTGCGTTCCACATCTTTTCCTTCAGCCGTCCATAGATACGGGTACAGTAAAAACGCCTGGTCGCCTTGAATGTTTTGCGAATCGTGCAGCCACTCTTTCCACCGGAACGTCTCGTAAAATAAAGCCACATCCCCATTCAGCACCCACTCGATAAATCCGGAATAAGGGACTTCGAGATCTTCCCAGCTCAGCGTGTCCGGAGCAAAATAATGCACGGTTCCCGTTTCCCCGCTTAGTGCAAAACAGCCCCCGACCAAATCGTACGCGACGATTAAAGCGTCTCCGATCGGGTTGTTCCAGGTAATCAGCGACCCCGAAATACTGGAGTTGCCGGCCCCCAAAATTTTTAACCAGCCGCCATCGATTAACAGTCCGCCGGTTTCAAGGGCAATGGCTCCCAGATAAGATCGATTCGATAGCTGCAAATGTTCAAGCGTTGCGATCCCTTGTTCTCTATTGCAAGGGAGTACGGAAACCCGGTTCTGCGCGCCTGCGATACATTCCTGCAGTTCGCCCCACGCATCGTCCGGACCCATCCGTTTTTTACTAGTTTTCATGGATTTACCTCACTATTGGATGGTTTCTGGCGGGAGACTTATCGTTATTCCTTCATAAGCAGCAGCTTCATTCTGCGGGAGCCGCCCCTTCCTCACCGCAGCTTAACCGCCCGAACCGGCAACCGCTGGGGAAGAGCCGCCAGCGGATTGTGCGCACCTCCATAGCCAAATGGGGGAATGCCGGCGTCTTGTCCGGCAGCGCCAATAAATGGTCTTTCTCTACCGTATATTCGTCTTGTCGAAATCTAGCAACCTTCCATATACTGTATCAGCTTCAAACAAAGAGCGCAGCGTAAGACCTCCCCCTTCTCGCTGCGCTCTTTGCTATGTGCCGACCCTGCAGCCTGCTCGAACGCTTTCGCTGTACGGTTCCTATTCTATCGGGTTAAATCAGTTCCCTCCGCCGTTTTAAGTAGCGGTACAGCACGATGCTGAAAGCGGCGCACACAGCGGCGCACAACCCGATAAACCCGTACCCGGCCTGGAGCCCCCGGAGCAGGCCGATGGGAGTATCGGCGCCGTAAAGCGCCTTCGTACCTTCTATGACGCCTCCGATGAGGTAGTTGCCGATAACGCTCCCTACCCCCATCAGCGTAACGGTAAAGGTAATGGCCGTGTCGCTGCCCCTCGAATACCGTCTGGCAATAAAGGCCATAACCGTCGGATAAATCATCGCGATCCCCAGTCCCGCCGCTGCGAACAGAACGGCATAACCTTCGCCTCCGATCAGGGCTGCAAACGTACATAAGGCCGAAAATGCCGAGAAAACAATAAGCGACAGGGTGAACCCGATCTTATCGGTCAAGGGCCCCAATATAAGCCGGGCAAGCGTAAAGCATAGAAAAAAAGCCGACAGCATGCCCGAGGCCGTAACGGTATCCCATCCGTAAGCCTTCTCCAGAAAATAAACGAGCCAGCCGCCTACCGCCAGCTCCGACACGACGCCGAAGGTGAGGATCAGCACCATCAGCCAGAGGGCCGGGTCGCGCATCAAGGCTTTCAGCGGAATCCGTTCCTCATGCGTCAGGCTGTCGCCCGGGAACGAGGAGCGTAAGGCCGATATAATGGGCAGAATGGACAGCGACAGCATCACCAGATACATGCCGCGCCAATCCAGCGTATGCCCGAGCACGGTTACGTTCATTAAGCCCGTCGCCACCAGGGGAGCCACCGTGGAGCTGATCCCGTAGAAGCCGTGGGTCAAATTCATCATCGTGCCCGTATTTTTCACGAAAATACGCGCGCCCAGAATCGCTAACGCAATCTCCAGCATCCCGTTGCCGATGTACATGAGGAAATACGACGAAGCAAACGCCGGATAACTGTGGGAGAAATAAATAAGCACGCCCGAGAGGATCATCGACCCGAACGCAGCGACGCTTACGATTTTGATTCCCCAGATCCGGGTCAGAAATGCGGTAAACGAGCAGGCCAGTAAATAGCCGAGCGCATTCAGCGACAACAGCGTGCCGAGCTGGGATTCATTCAGCATGAAGTCGAATTGAATGCG
This sequence comes from Paenibacillus sp. MAH-35, assembly GCF_058135425.1. Classification (NCBI taxonomy): domain Bacteria; kingdom Bacillati; phylum Bacillota; class Bacilli; order Caryophanales; family Paenibacillaceae; genus Paenibacillus; species Paenibacillus sp. MAH-35. Next base: position 72,334 of record NZ_JBYUPU010000028.1, on the reverse strand, counting down.
CGGTATAGCCGGTCCTTTACTATTTTCCGAAAAGCCGAAAACGATAAATCCTGCAAAAATCGTCACCAATTGCATGGCGTAAATCTTGTTGAACTTCTCCAGTCGTCTCTCCACTTCCGGTTAACCTCCGGGCTGTTTCTGTCTTCGCTTGTCGGTTGGACCGCGTCATCACAGGATCGCCGGTTCGACGACCGGACGGTCCATGAATCACTCTATCAACCCTGGGCATAAAATGCTATTCTTTTATACTTGAAGGTTTCTGATAAAATCCCCAGATCGCGCGCACAGCCCTCGCTCCTTTAATCGTTATCCTTGTCCGGGCCTGGCGCAGGCGGCTCCGCAAACCGGACCGACCAATGCCAGCCGTCCTCCGTCCGTTCCGTCAAGTCCCCGGCCTCTATATCCCGGATCAGCCGCACGACCCATGTCCGCTCGGTCCGGCCTTGTCGCTTTTTCTGAAGAGAGCCGGTTTCGCTCCCGTACTTTTCGAAGCCGATGAGCAGGCCGACGACTATGCGGGGTTGTTTCTCAATCTGGCCCGCAACGGGACGTATGTTTTGCAAGAGCTGGGGTTGGATGAAGAAGTCCGGCGCGAAGGGTATGCAATGCATACGATGAAGAGGGTCAGCGGCAAAGGCAAGCTGCTGGGTGTTATCGGCGCTTCCGACGGGGAGCCCCAAGGGTATACGGTGAAGAGAGGCGCGCTCCATCGGATTCTCCGGGAAGAGGCGCGGCGTCAAGGCATTCCGATCGAGTACGGCAAGAAGCTGAAAGCGGTCGAAGTGAATACGGCAGAACGCGTGGAGATTTCTTTCGAGAACGGGGGAACCGCATCCGGGGATCTGTTGATCGGCTGCGACGGCATTCATTCGCGGGTCCGGAGAATCGTCGTTCCGGGCGCGCGCCGGAGCCGGCTTATACAGGATTGATCAGCTTTGGCGGTTTTTTGCCCGACAGCAGACTCCCCTACGATCGGGGCACCCAAACGATGGTGTTCGGAAAACGCGCGTTTTTTGGCTATTTGACGAGGCAAGACGGCGAAGTGTACTGGTTCGGCAACTTGGACTATCCCGGATCGCCCACCCGGCAAGATCTGCAGCGCATCCCCCAGGCGGAGTGGCATCGAACCGTCCGGGAGCTGTATGCCGACGATATCGCCCCGCTTTCGGGTATCGTGCATGGGATGCGAGGAGAGATCGGCGTCTATCCGATCTACGATCTGCCTTCCTTGCCGGAATGGCACAAGAAATCCGTAGGTCTGATCGGCGACGCCCTGCATGCCACATCGCCAAATGCCGCAGGGCGCTTCGCTGGCGCTGGAGGATGCGATCGTACTGGCCAAGTGTCTCCGCGACCTCCCCGATCAGGAGCAGGCCTTCGCCCTTTTCCAGAAACAGCGCCGCGACAGGGTGGAACAGATCGTTCGTTACTCCAGAAGCATCGGCCGGCGCAAGCATGCGACGAACCCGGTGCAAGTGTTTTTCCGCGATCTGATGATGCCGCTGTTTCTTAGGAGAGCCGATAAGGACGCCCATCGCTGGATGTACGAGTACCGGGTCGATTGGGAAGAGAACTGACTCAACGTAAGATGCAGCTGTACCCTTACTGCGTTAAGAAACGCATGTCCGGACTGCCTTCGCGGTCGGGTGTCTTAAGGACTTGCCTTTCCCGGACGGCTCCGGCCTCTCGCGAAGGATATGAGCAGCAGCAACACCGGCACCACATACGCGATGCACATTCCCAAGTAAATGTTCAACCTCTGGTACTCGATCAATTTCTGGCTGCTTGGAGGAAGCATGGAAAACCAGTACAGCACCGGCAGCATGAGAACAGCGATCCACCGCCGGCTTTTCACCTTGTAAGCTTGTGTGGCGATGATCGTTGCGGCGAAATACATATTGCCCACACTCGTAAAAACGGACGCCACCCATACGCCGAGAAAAGCCGATTCCAGCCGCTCCAGGATCAGTCCGGGCACCTCGCTCGTCTTGACCAGCTCCAGAGTCGGCCAGGCCAGAATTCGCAGCTCGTCGACGCCAAATACGGATATGCCGGAAAATGCGATAAGCACGTAGATGAACCCCGGGATCGCAACGCCGATGATCCCGGCTGTCATTCGTTTGCCCCCCTGCTCCGTATTCGCCAAAAAGATCGACATCATCTCGAAGCCGAGATACGAGCCGGCCGTGTAGAAAACCCCCTTCAGCAAGCCGAGCCAATTTCCGCTGAATATCGGCAGCACGTTGTCCAGCCGCGCGCTTTGCAGGGAAGACAGAGCGATGATGACGACGGGAACGACGATGATCGGCAGCAAAATTTCATTGACGCGAATCAGCACCTGCTCATCGTGCATAACGAAAAACAACCCTGTGAACAGCATCGTCAGTATAACGACTTCCAGAGGCGTTTCCCGCAATACGTTGGTTACGACGACCTCGCCGAAGCTGCGGGCGATGAGTGCGGTAGAAGCTGCCCAAAACAAAAAGTATGCGGTGAATAAAGGAAGGCCGATGAGGCGTCCGACCAGAGGGTAACGCTTCGGGCCGAGCAGCCGGATCGCATAATCGACAATCGTCTGACCCGGATGGCGGTTGGACAGCTTAATGATGACGGACAACGCCAGGATGGCCAGCAGGCAGCCGCCTATGACCACGATCCACCCGCTTTCCCCTGACGATTCTGCGGCCATCCTGGGCAAGGTCAGCACGCCGATGCCGATCAAAGAGCTGGAGACGATGCTGCCGGACTGCCGGATGTTGGTGTAGAACGTGGGACGGCTTTCCCGATCTGCCGGACCTTTCGGACGGTTCGAGTCTCTGCTGCCGGTTTGCTGTTCGATGCTCGGCTCCCCCCTGCCCGGCTCCTTGTGAGCTCCATTGGTTTGCTACATGTCGCTTCTAATTATTTCCGGAGCGGTGTTAAACTATTCCAACTCTGTTCCGTCCAAGGAAGGAGCGCTTCTTTCAACAAAAATACCCCCGTTCCGGCTGTAGCGGCTGGTAGGGGGGGATGGAGGCTGACTTAAACGCGCAGTTCCCTTGCCGTGCAAACTTAATTCAAAGCGAGCATAGCCGCCATATCCTCTTGCGCATCGCCGATCAGCTTCAGGCCGAACAGCTCGACGAGCACGTTCATGACGCCTTCATTGATGAACTCCGGCGCTTTCGGACCGATCCGGATATCCCGGATACCGAGGCTGAACAAGCCCAGCAGGATGGCGACGGCTTTCTGCTCGAACCAGGACAGCACGATGCTTACCGGCAGTTCGTTGACGCTGCAGCCGAAGGCGTCGGCCAGCGCCAGCGCGATTTTGACCGTAGAGCCGGAGTTGTTGCATTGGCCCAAATCGATGTACCGCGGTATGCCGGTGCCGGCTACCGTGCCGTAGTCGACGTCGTTGAAGCGGAACTTGCCGCAGGACGTCGTCAGTATCACCGTGTCGTTCGGAAGCGAAGTGGCCAGCTCGCGGTAATACTCGCCGCCTTTGCCCGGAGCGTCGCAGCCGGCGATGACGAAGAACCGCTTGATCAGGCCGTCGCGCACCGCTTGAATGATTTCCGGAGCGAGTCCGATGACCGTCTCGTGGTGGTAGCCGGTCGTCAGCACTTGCTCGGAATCGATATTCGCCTCCGGCAGCTCCAGCGCCCGTACGATCAGCGGAGAGAAATCGTCGCCGACGATTTTCGTCACATTCTCAAGCCCCGCCACCTCATAGGAGAAAAACCGGTCCGCGTAGGTGCCCTTAATCGGCATCACACAGTTCGTCGTCGCCAGAATGGCCCCCGGAAACTGCTCGAACAACCGCCGCTGGTCGTACCACGCTTTCCCGATATTTCCTTTCAGGTGGGCATACTGCTTCAGCTTCGGATAGCCGTGAGCCGGCAGCATTTCGGAGTGCGTATAGATCTGGATGCCTTTGCCTTCCGTCTGCTTGAGCAGCTCCTCCAGCGCATACAGGTTATGCCCCGTTACGACGATGCACTTGCCCTCGATCTTGTTCTGCGATACCGTAACGGGCTGCGGAATCCCGAAGTGCGTCGTATGCGCACGGTCAAGGACATCCATGATCCGGACCGCGGCCGTGCCGACCTTCATCGCCATATCCAGATGCTCCTGGAGGTTAAAATTCGAATTGGTCAAAGTCAGGTACAGCGCTTCGTGCGTAATCCGGTCCACTTCCGGATCGGTATAGCCGAGCTGTCTGGCATGTGTCGCGTAAGCGGCAATTCCTTTCAGCGCAAAAATAATCGTATCCTGCAAGCTTGCTATCGTCTCGTCTTTGCCGCATACCCCGACCACTTTACAGCCGCCGCTCGGCGTTTGTTCACATTGGTAACAAAACATAAAGCCATCCTCCATTCGGCGATTCGCTATGTTCTCTTCCAAGAACCAGCTTAACAGAGCCGGGGGGATGGCGACGGTGACGGCAGTCACACCGTTTCTGGCGAAATGATGACATTGCTTACGCCTTGTAGATGCAATACCGCTGGGAGTATGGCACGGCCATTTACCTAAAAGACGCACGAAGACGCAAACTGTTGGCTTACCGGTCCCTCCGGCGTACAGCCGGGTTACATACGCTGACCCGGTTGCGGCCGCCGCGCTTGGACAAATACAGCGCCTCGTCGGCCGCGTGCAGCAGCGACTCCAGCGTATCGCGGCCGGGCTCCGCCGCTTGGGCCGCACCGAAGCTGGAGGTGACGGCGACCTCGCCATCCGCCGTAATCAGCGGCTCGGCCTCCAGCGCCGCGCGCAGCCGCTCGGCAAGACCGGCAGCCTCATCAAGCGAAGCGAACGGCAGAGCGATCACGAATTCCTCGCCGCCGTAACGGCCGAACAACGTATTTTCGCCAAGTATCCGCTTGCATACGGAGACGACGTGCACGATGACACGATCGCCCGTCTCATGGCCGAAGCTGTCGTTAATCTGCTTGAAATAATCGATATCGAAAAGCACGACCGAGAACGGATGTCCCCCGGTCCGGGATTCCTTTAACAGCTCGCGGGCCAGGTGGATGAAATGGGTCCGGTTGTAGATTTGGGTGAGACCGTCGTAGTAGGCCATATGCTCCAAATCCCGCTGAAGCCGTTTCAGCTCGGTCACGTCGATCAGCATCAGCAGGCTTCCCGCCTGCTCGCCGTTGCGGTGCCGGACGACGGAAGAACGAACCTCGTAGCAGCGGCAGCCGTTGTCCGCCGTCCACACAATCTCCTCCTTCATCCCCTGAGGCTGACGGGCCGCAGGGAACGGTGATCCCGTCATCATGGTCCATACCTCGTCCAAGGTTTTACCGATGAGAGAGAGATGGAGCGAAGGAATCATCGCGGCTGCGGCGCGGTTGAAATCGATGAGCCGCTCTGCGGGATCAAGCACGATAACCCCCTCGCCCATGCTTTCGAAAATCGTTTCTTTGGCGATTGGAACCACGGTGAGCATTTTGGTAGAGACTATCGCCCATATAAACAAGGAGGAAGTGACGCACATGACGATTGGCACAGGATCGAGTCCCCCCGGCGCGATCCCCAGCAAGTAGAGGAAGGCGGCAACCATCGGAATGAACTGCCCGCACAGCATCACCGTCAGTTGCAGCCGGTAAGTCCGGCTCGTCTGTCTCCAGCGGCCAATCAGCAAGACGACGGCGGCAAGCAGACAGCTGAATGTGTAGATGCCGTGTACGATGTACCATTCTCCGATCTCAATCTTCACGAGCGGGGCCGGCAGGCCCTCCCTCAATTCCATCGACTTGTAGAACAGATGATGATAATCGTTCGTCGCAACCATCAGCAGAGTGATCGCCGGGATGACCAACATAACCGCAGCCGTTCTCCCGGATACTTTCCTGCCGAGATAGTTCAGCACGATCATCAGACCCAGGGCGGCCGAGAACGGCATGCCGACGTATTCGACCGTCGTCCAGAGCTTGACCTCCCGGATCGTATCGCTTGCCAGACAGAAAGCATACCCGAAACAGTAAATCGCCAGCGCTGACGTATAGGCCATAAAAGTTCCCGCACCCGGTATTTCGCGCCTCTTGGAGAAGGCGTAGATGCTGAGAAACACATTGAACACACCCGATACGCAGACAAGCGTAATGTACATCGTCAATAGCGAATCCATGTTTGCCGGCTCCATCCTAAGTAGCTGTATATTCATCGTAACATACCGATAGCGGGGTAGTGGGAATTGTTTTGCACCATACCAGCGTACGTGAATACGGTAAACCCTTTATCCCGTTAAACGTTCAAAAAGCAGCAGCCGGGATGCCTCCGGGACTGCCGCTGTATTCAACTGTTCCGGCCCGCCGCTAGGACCCCAGCGGTCCCCGAAGCTTGCCGGCTTTTCGCGCTCCCAGGCTGTGGAGCCACCGAACGAGACCGTCAGCTTCGCTTCGCTGCGCCGCGTCCAGCGGCGTCAAGCCGTCCCAGACGGATACCCAGTTCAGTTCGGCTCCGCGTGCGAGCAGGTACTCCGCCGGACGCTGCTGCCCGCCATGGCAGGCGCACCAGAACGAGACGTTAATCTTGTCAGCGGGTTCGGCGCCGCTTGCTCCCCAAGAATACTGTTCCGGTAATTCGGCGCCGTCAAAATGGCTCTGTATCGCATCCATCCGGCCCAGCGCTGCGGCATGCCAGAGGGCGAACCGGGCTCCGCGCTCGACCAGCCGGTGGGCCGCCCTCCATTGCGCGAACGCGACGGCATCGTCGAGCGCAGTGCCTCCGGCAATCACCGCGCCCGGCGCTTCCAGATCCGCCCCGGCATCGAGCAGCGCGTCGATCGCTTCGACGTCATCCGTACTCGCCGCCCAGTGGAGCGGGGTCTCGGCGTGTGCGCCGGCGAACCGGGCGTTAACGTCAGCACCAGATTCCGTCAACAGCGTGATGACAGCCGCTCCGTTAGGGAAATGCCCGGGCCAATCGGTGGCCACATGCAGCAAGGTTAGAGACGACTCGCCGGCGTTCCTTGCTCCGTCCGAGGTTTCCTGTCGGACGATTCGAGCTGCCGCCAGTCCCGGATTCCCGGCGAGAAGCCGCTGCAGCGATTGAACGTCCCCTGTACGTATCGCCTCGACAGCGGCTGCTGCCAACTTGTCATCCTGATCAAGAACGTCCATGGCCGGACCTCCTGTGTATTCGTTTTTTAAGTTTATTTAGTTTTTTAAGTCTCCTATCCCCATTATACCTGTTGACCGGGTACAGCAGTAGGTAAATGCCCCACAATTGCGGGGGTTGCTTACGCGGCCGGTTCCTGTCCTCCCGGGCCGGTGTCCGCAGCTCGCGAAAGCCGGAAATCATGCTGAACACATGAGACGTACGGGCTCTATAACGGAATAAGAGCCTCTAGCGAGGCTGTCGATTCATTGTGGACAACCAAGTGGAAAGGGAAAAGATTGCCTTCTGGCGAGTTTTGTCTGGAATCCCCTACCTTACAATCCTTATGAAATCAAGGGATTCCGGACAACCTGTCTGAGCAGAAGAAGGTAACTTTTCACTTGGAACGGCCTTTCTAACACCTCTACACAATGAATCGACAGCCTCTCTAGCACCTCCTATTTTCGGCGTTTTCGAATGGTCGAAGAAAAGAAAGGCGGTTTGCATCTCTTATTTTCAACCAACGGAGGGGTTCGCACCTTTTGGATGGATTCTAAGAGTCTCAAACCGCTCGTATTCCGCCATCCAAGCCGATTTGGGACGAAATAAAGGAGTGTAAACCGCTCTTATTCTGAGAGTTTGACGCCACCACCGTGTACAGCCCATCTAGCAAATCTGGAGCCCGCTTCGACGGCTTGGCGGACCGATCGCTCATATTGCCCCCTCCTCCCATTCCACATTCCAGCATTCAGCCCGACTTCAGTCTCAAACAACGGCGCCTGAGTCCGCTTCACCGGCGAAAAAAGCGGAATAGGCGAAGGATTGGTCACAAATAGAACCACCTCGGTCACTATGGTCTGGAGTTCGTTGGAGTGCGTGCAGTCCGCGAACTATTCCCTGAGCCGACTGCCCCCGCGTAAACGGCGGTATGTCTTTGCAAAATAATTCGCTTCGCCGCTCTACCGCTTTAGCAAACCTACAGCAACAACCCAAAAAAGGGCCGCCTTTGCAGCCGGGGCCCTTTGGGATGTCGTTTTTTTACGCCGTTACTCTGCCTCTACCACCGGTACTGTCTGTCAAGTCCCGCAAAAAGTCCGGTAAGGTTCGCCCGATTCGGCTGGCGGCGCGGAATACGCGTCCTGCTCGGGGGAGTACGCGTAAGGGTCCGCTAGCGCACTTAAAAGCCGCTCCATCACGCTGTAGTCGTCTTGCTCCACCGCAGCCTCCAGCGCTTCTTCCACCCGGTGATTGCGAGGGACGATGGCGGGATTGCTGCTGCGCATCAACTGCTTCGAATCGGATTCCGATTCCTGCTGCCTGCCCAATCTCGCCTGATACAGCTCGTGCCACCGGGCAAATTCCTCGCTGCCGAACAGGGACGTGCCCTCCAGCTTGCCGAGAGTCAAGGAGCGGAACGTATTCGTGTAATCCGCGCGATACTGTTTCATTAGGCCGAGAAGACGTTCAAATAAAGCCGGATCGTCATCCTCTTCGTTAAAAAGGCCCAGCTTCGCTCTCATGCCCGCAAACCAGTGCTGCTGAAACAACTGTGTAAAACTGGCGATCTCCCGCTCGGCCAGCTTCACAGCCTCGTCCTCATCTTCGTGAAGCAGCGGCAGCAAAGATTCGGCGAATCTCGCCAAGTTCCAAGCGGCGATATACGGCTGGTTGCCGTAAGCATATCGGCCGTTCACGTCAATGGAACTAAATACCGTCGCCGGGTCGTACACGTCGATAAAAGCGCAAGGCCCGTAATCGATCGTTTCTCCGCTTAACGCCATATTGTCGGTATTCATCACTCCGTGGATAAAGCCGACCAGCTGCCACTGTGCGATCAATCCGGCCTGACGCTGAATGACTTGCCGCAGCAGCGTTAGATAGCGGTTTTCCCCGGCGGCGGCTTCCGGATAATGCCTTTGCAGCGTATAGTCCGCCAACGCTTCGAGATCGCGGGCATTGCCCCAATTGGCAGCGAATTGAAACGTCCCGACGCGCAGATGACTGGCAGCTACCCGGGTTAATATCGCACCCGGCAGCTCCGTCTCGCGGATGATGGTTTCACCTGTCGTCACTACGGCCAAGCTGCGGGTGGTCGCAATTCCAAGCGCATGCATCGCTTCGCTAATGATGTACTCGCGCAGCATTGGCCCGAGCGCCGCTCGTCCGTCGCCCCGCCTGGAGAAAGGCGTCCGGCCCGAGCCTTTCAGCTGAATATCCATCCGCTCGCCCGCAGGCGTGATCTGCTCGCCGAGCAGCAACGCGCGGCCGTCCCCGAGCCTATTAAAATGCCCGAATTGATGCCCGGCGTAAGCCTGGGCAAGAGGCGAAGCGCCTTCGGGAACGCGGTTGCCGGCCAGCACCGCAACGCCGTCCCCGCTTTGCAGCGCTTGGGCGTTCAGCCCGAGGGAAGCGGCGAGCCGTTCATTCAGCACAACCAGCTTGGGGGAACGTACAGGCGCTGGCCCTTGTCTCGCATATAAAATTTCCGGCAGGCGGGCATAACTGTTATCGAAGTTCCATCCGGCTTCCGTTATTGGTTTCTCCGTCATCGTAGCTCCTTGTTCTTCTGTTTGGATTGACGAGTCGTTTCAGTTCGAAATTTGCAATAGACAGCTGTTACATGTAGCGGACTTCTACCTCTATTTTACTCTTTTTTATGGAGACAGTAACAGTTTATTCGTTTCCTTGCCTTATTTTCGTCCAAGTACAGGGCGGATTCCTTTAGTTTTCGCCCCCGCCCCCGATTTATTCTTAGGACTGAAACACAAATACCGGTCCGTCCCCACCTGTCATTTCGAACGACCTCTTCTTGGTAAGTTCCTTCCCTGAGCTTGGCAAGCTGATCCCGTCAGATCGGATCTTATAGCAGTGGATACCGCGCTTACTGGATCAGAGAAAGAATGACATCTTTAGAATGATCCGCAAACGACCGGTTAGGCCGGGATTTCATAATAACGGTTAATCCGATTAAGGAAACAACGAGAGTTTGAGACAAAGCTTTGACGTCTAATTCACGGTTTAATTCTCCGGTAATTACGCCTCTCTTTAACGTCTCTTCAAAAATAGCCGACAAATACATTTGATGTTCTCTCGTTAAAATTGCAAATTTCTCATCGTGCGGAGACAACTCCACCATCGTATTAATGCAGAAGCACCCCTTATTGCGAGCTCCTGTGTATTCCTTCTCGATCAGATCCTCAAATAAGAATCGAAAAGCTTCTTTCACAGTCGCAGGCTTTTGCAAAACAGCCCGAATACGGGAGGAATGCTGCTTCGTATACAAACGGAGCGCCGCTTCGAACAGTGCTTTCTTATCGCCGAAGGCCGCATAAATACTTGGCTTTTGTATCCCCATCCTCTCCGATAATTCACTCAAGGAAGCTGCCTCGTATCCTTTCTCCCAAAATAAATCCAACGCAGCGTTTAGTGCCTGATCCTCATCAAACTCCCTCGGCCGAACCATATGAACGCCCCCCTAGTTTCATACCGATTAGTAAAATAAACTTTAGAAGACACTGTAGGATTTGTCAACGGAGTATTGACAAAACACAGATTAGTTATTAGGATTTACTCATGAAAATTACATACCGATCGGTAAATAACTATGGGAGATGATTCATATCATGAACAACCACTCTAGCGCCTCAGCTGTCCGTCTTCCCCGTTATTGGCCCTTGATCTTCGCCGTTGCCAGCGGCATGTCCGTAGCCAATATTTATTACGCGCAACCGCTGCTGGATGCCATATCAAATGACTTGAGCATGTCAGCATCCACGATCGGCATCGTCGTCACCGTGACTCAAATTTTCTACGCCTTTGGGCTAGCCTTGCTGGTACCATTAGGCGATCTGGTAAATAGAAGAAAGCTCATTATTGGACAGTTGCTGTTGTCTGCAGCGGCGCTGGCTGCCGTCGGTTTTTCTCCAACCGGGATCACGCTGCTTGCAAGCATGGCTGCAGTAGGATTGCTGGCCGTCATCACCCAGACCCTGGTCGCCTTTGCGTCTACCTTGGCCTCTCCAGCCGAAAGAGGCCGTATTGTCGGCCTGGTCACCAGCGGGATCGTAATCGGCATTCTCCTTGCTCGCACTTTGGCAGGGATTGTCTCGGATCTTGGCGGCTGGCGAGCCGTCTATTGGTCTTCTGCAGTTGTAACGATTCTGATGGTTGGCCTGCTGTCCCGCATTTGGCCTAGAAATGAAGCGGTAGCGGCTCCTGCCTCCCTCTCTTACGGACAACTGCTGCAATCCTTGTTCCGATTATTCATGGAGGAGCGGATTTTGCAGGTTCGCGGCGTATTGGCGCTTTTGATCTTTACCGCGTTCAGTACCTTATGGACATCGCTGGTACTTCCGCTCAGCGCACCCCACTATTCCCTCTCGAACACACAGATCGGACTGTTCGGTCTGTTCGGGGTGGCCGGAGCGCTGGCTGCGGCCAAGGCAGGCCGTCTCGCGGACCGAGGCCGGGGTCAGCAGACAACCGGCGTCGCTTTAGCCTTACTTCTTGTTTCTTGGCTTCCGATTAGTTTGACGGATCAATCCTTAATTGCCCTAATCATCGGAATTATTGTGCTCGATTTGGCCGTTCAAGCCGTACATGTCACCAATCAGAGCCTCATTTTCACCAAAAAGCCCGAAGCTCGAAGTCGCCTGACCGGCGGATATATGATCTTTTACTCCATCGGCAGCGCTATCGGTTCAATCGCCTCCACCTATCTGTATGCCCACTACGGCTGGTATGCCGTTTGTCTGCTTGGTGCCGGAGTCAGCGCTCTGGCGCTGGGTTTCTGGTCGATGACCCGGCGGATGACGGCTTCATAATGGGTAAGAGTTCGCACAAGCTCCTGATCCGGTTTACGAATCCCAGCGAAACGACTGTCAGTATAAAAGGCCGCCGATTTCTTCGGCAGCCTCTTCTTAGGCAGGTGTTTTACTGGGGTGTTCTCTGAAAGGATGCAGCTATCTTGGGCACCCAATCCCCTTTTCCAGCTTCCGACCAGAATGAAATAACCCAAAAAGCCCGACCTCGCTCCCTAACTGTGCACGCGGCCGGGCTTCTTCTTCAGGCTATTCTCGATCGTTAACCAGCTAACTTTACCAATATATTAAACATTATCCTTAACCTTGGTCATCCGTTCCCGCATCCGTCTAAATTCTGCTAGTCGCTTAGGCGAATATTTGCTTTCGTCAATCCGCCCCAGCCGGATATTTTTGCGCAAACGCATTTCCAGTATCGTACAGAGGGTGAAGATCGGGATTGCAGCAGCAATGACCCACCCAATCGATGCTCCCGAAGGAATTGGCATACTAACGGCTCCTTTTCTTAGATAAACATAATTCGCCTACCCTTATTATAGTTCCAATTATACCAAAAATAAACAAATTTGAAGAGGTCTTTAGTAGGATATTAGCTAAAATTGTAAGAAAAACGTAAAAGGAAGCTTTTGTTGGTACAGAAAACTAGCAGTTTGCTTGCTTGAAACAATACTTTTGAACTTTATCATTGTAAAAAACCTAAATTTTGGCGTAGCGATAAAAGCTTTTAATCGAAGTCTTTCCACGCCATTGCCATGTTGAATGCCTTTAATTTCGGATTTCAGACCCCTGCTGTCGCAGACTTACATCTATTAAACGTTTTTTGGAGCGAACAAACATTTTGGAATATTCAAACGAATACAAAAACCGTTATAATGCTAATAAGATTAGATGAGCTGAGCGAAGAAAGGTGAGACGAGATGGATGTGAGGATTGAAAGGGCGCTAACGGCCGATGCGGAGGAAATCTTAATTCTGCAAAAAATGGCTTACCGAAGCGAAGCCGAGCTTTATCGCAATTACGGGATCGAACCTCTTGTTCAAACAATTGAACATGTGAAGCTTCAATTCCAAAACCACACCGTGCTGAAAGCAGTCAGCGATGGAAGCATCGTCGGCTCGGTCAGAGCTTATGTCAACGACGGGACTTGTTTCATCGGCAAACTGATCGTACACCCCGGCTATCAGGGCAGAGGGATCGGCACCACATTGATGAACGCAATCGAAACCATCCGCGCTGCGGGCAGATACGAACTGTTCACCGGCAGCAAGAGCGAGACCAATATTCGCTTGTACCACCGGCTTGGGTACCGGATTTTTAAGTACGAGATCGTCGAGCCGGATTGGGGTCTGGTGTTCTTGGAAAAAAACAGAGACATCCAGCCTCTGTGAACTCTCGTCAATGAATGGAGGAGCTGCTCCATTTATAGAGACTCCTATATCCCGAACCTGCACAAAACCCGGCATCCATAGAAGCAGTATGGACGTCCGGGTTTTATTCGTACCGGATTCAGCATATTACGAAGGGTCGTCGTACTCTAAGGCCGCTTTGAGCTCATCCCGTCTTTCCGCCGCCTCCCTTGCGCTCTCAAACTCGTGATCGGACAGCGTTACCTGATTCGCTTGCCGGATATATCTGGCGGCCAGGTCGAGCTCGTCCATCCCGAAAGCGATATCGGCACGCAGGACGTACGCTTTGAAACGCAGCACCGCCCCGGCGTCCTCCCCTTCCGCCAGCGCCAGATCGAGTACTCTGGCGGCATCGGCGGGTTCGTCCTTGGCATACGCGAGCCCATAGGCGGTCTCGAACGCATTTTCATAGCTTGACCGTGGCGCCATATCAGAGAGGGTACTTCCGGCTGGCTTTCGTCTACGGCATTTCCTCGGGGGCTGCTCTTGCTCTCGAAGCGGCTAGGCGGCTCCCATCTATCCGGAAGCTGGCTCTGTATGAAGCGCCGTTCGTCGTCGATAACAGCCGCAAGCCGGTGCCGGATAACTATTTGGAGCAGATGGAAGGTTATCTGGCGGCCGGACGCCGCAGTGCAGCGGTTAAGCACTTTATGCGAAAAGGAGTCGGCCTGCCCGCTCCCGTCGTCGCGATGATGCCCCTTATGCCCGCCTGGTCGAAGCTGAAAGCCGTCGCTCACACGTTGCCCTTTACAATTACGAGGTATCGGCTATAATTTAATTAGAACTCTAACTATATGAGGTGCATACGGATGAACGGAAGCGGACATGAGGCCTGGCAGTGGGAGAACGGACCGATCGGCCGACTGGTGAAGACAGGCTATATTACACTGCGCAGAGAAATGGAGGAGCTGCTCGCACCGGTCGGGTTAACCCATACGCAGTGGAGCGCGTTAAGCGTCATCCGCCATTATCCGGGCATCACGCCGTCCCAATTGGAGCCGATTCTCATGATCGAACGGCCCAGCGTCACCAGCCTGATGAACGGACTGGAGGGCAAAGGCTGCATTATCCGCAAGGATCATCCGTCGGACGGCCGTTCCAAGCAAATCTTTTTGACGGACACCGGGCGGAAGATGGCGGAGGATACGCAGCATTTCACCGCCATTCTGGAGGAACGGGTTAAGGAAGGGATGACCGCTTCCGAATTCGAAACCTTAAAAGCGCTCCTGATCAAAATGGTCGGTTTATTCGAAAAGGAGTGACTGCCGTTTATTTGCTCATATAGTTAGAATTCTAATTATATATCTTGGGTTCATGATTCATTCATACCCAAGCAAAGGAGAAGGATCATTGATGACGGAACACCCCCAAGCAGGAGTCCCGGATTCAGGCTGGCAAGGCGTCCATCATATCGCCTTGGTCACCCCGGATTTGGAAGCTACCGTTACGTTTTATGAGAATGTGTTGGGTATGCAAGCGACGCCGGTTTATCCGGCAACCGCGCAGCGCGGCAGGCATTGTTTCGTGAAGCCGGGAGACACGGAATGCTGGGGCATTCATTTCTTCGAATACCCGGACGCCCGGATATTCGAAAGCGCCGATGCCCTGAGACGTCTATCGGCCAATCCGCAGGCGGCGGACCTGTACCGGTTTTTGCCCGGGGCGCTTCAGCATATTGCCTTTGCTGTGAGATCCGAACAAGACGGACTCGCTCTCCGCAGGAAGTTGGCCAGCCACGGTGTCGTGATGACGGACATATACGATCAGGGCCGTTTACGCAATTTTATTTTTATCGATAACAACGGGATTCAGTTGGAAGCCGCATGGCCCAAGCCGTAAATCAATCATAGCGGCAGCAGATGCGGTGCGTTACGCCCAGCCTTTGGACCCACGCTGCTGCTCCCCGCGCAGTGCCGCCTCCTGCTGACCGCCCGGTATGCGGGAGGCGGCGCTCCTTCGCCGAAGGACGCCGCCTGCATCCGATCCCATTTTACCGGCTAAGCCAAACGCCTACAGTCCCTTGCCCCCGATCGGGCGCACCGGTACGCCGCTAACCCCGGCGATCAAAGGCCGGCAGCGCTGAATGACCGCCAGCACCCTCTCATTTTTCAAGGATGCGGCATGCGCCTCGGCATTCTCCCACAGCTCCATAATCCACAACACGTCCGGATCGTCGACCGATTCGTTGATGATGTAGAAGATGCAGCCCTCCATTCCCTCCAGCGTATCTGCGGATTCCAGCATCAGCTTGGCCAGCTCGTCGCGTTTGCCCGGGTGTGCCTTCAATTGGCCGAACATCGTATATTTACTCATCCTAATCTCCCTTTTCTTGTTCAAGTTTGGCTAACATCGCCTCGTAATGCGCAGTTACTTTCGCCCCGGCTTCCGCCATTTTCCGCACGAGCAGCTCCGATCCGATCGAAAGCGCCGTCCCGTACGGCATCAGGAAATAGGGCACATATGTCAATAAAGTCGAACGTTCCAGCAGAAATATGGCTTCCTCCGGCCGCCGCTCCGTCAGCGCGTGCCCGAACAGCCAGTGACGGCACAATTCGTTCAGCACCTGCTCCTGGGCGGTGATCCGCACCGTCTCCAGCTCCGCGGCCCCTTGCGAGCCCGGAAGCAGATTGCCGAGCAGAAAGTCTTTCGCTGAAAAGCCTTCCGGACGCTCAAACCTCGCCTCGGTCTCGCCCAGCCGGACAATCCGGTCCACACGAAAGCTTCGCAGCTCCCCCCGGTACTCGCAATGGCCGACCGTATACCAGCTTCCTTTCCAGTACACGATGCCGTAAGGGTCGAACCGCCGCTTGGAGGAACCCTCCCCTCTGCCCCGGTCGTATTCCATCTCCAGCGTTCGTCCCTGCCCGGTCGCCTCCTCGAGCACTTGCAGCAACGCCCGATGCTTGCCGTCGATAGGCGGATAAATGACCGATAAGCCGCCGCCGTGCCGCTCCAGCTCGTCCAGCTGCTTCTCATTCGCGTATCGCCTCAGCTTGTCCATCGCCCTCTCCAGCGCTTCCGAATGCGGATACCCCGCTTCCCTGGCGAACACGGAGGCATGGATCAGCCCCTTCTGCTCTTCCGGATCGAAGACGAGCGGGGAGTCGGCGAACCGGCTCAGGATGCGGTACCCTCCGTTCGGACCCGTATCGGCGACGATCGGCACCCCGCTCGCGCATAACGAGTCGATGCAGCGGTAGACGGTCCGCACGTGAATCTCCAGCTCCTCCGCCAGCTGCTTGGCGGTCATCCGCTTGCCGCTGCGCAGCATCCAGAGGATCGATAACATATTGTCCGCTTTGGTCATTCTCCAAACCCTCTTTTCCGGAATCCGGCCGGCTCGTCCTCCCCGAAACTACCTATTACTCCAGCGGCTTCATCCCTTGGTCGATCCAATATTCGTAGGTCGGACCGTAGACGTCGGGAGCCCGGAGTCCGGCTTGCCGCATCAACACCGTCATCTGCCCCCGATGGTGAGCTTGATGCATCAGTGTAAAGTGCATGGAATCGCCATTTCGCCATTCTTCCCCCATAATCATGACCGTCCCGTCGAGATGATCGTCGCTCCACTGTGTCTTCACCGCCTGCAATACAGCCGCGCTGATACGCCGATATTCCCCGGCGATCTCGCCGGCCGATTCCGGAGCCTGTTCTCCCTGTGCCACTCCTTCGAAATCGAGGCCGAGCGCGGACATATAACCCGCCGATGTGACCAGATGCCACGCCAATCCGCCCAGCGTCCGCCGCCCGGAGACGATCGGCTGCCGCAAAGACTCGTCGGTTAATACGCTCAGCACCCGTTCGGTCCGCTCCGCCTCCTTCTCCCATTCCTTCGCAAAATCCGCTATCGTCGTATACATAACCGTTCCTCCCGGATGTTTTTTACCCTCGAATGGAGTATACTACTCGATCCCTGACAGAAACGGTCAGTTATTTTGCACGACGATCGGTTTTTTTGAGACGACCTCTTACTTGCGGCCTTCCGGATTCCTTGTTTTGCGATAAGCTCAAGCTGTTTTTTTGTCTCGGTACATTCAGCTTAACCATGAAGGATAATCCGTTCAACTTATATTGCAAAAACATCTGTACCGGGCACGCCATTACTTTATCTTGACAAAGTAAATTAACTTAAGTTAATTTATTTACTAGAGTTAATCTTATGGAGGCGAACGAAATTCAACATGCAGATATTCCTTTAAGAGAACTGAAGAAGGCGCGAAGCAAAATAGCGTTGTACGAAGCCGCTTTGTCGCTTCTGGGCGATAAAATGTTCAGGGACGTGATGCTCGACGATATATGCCGGAGGGCGGAAGTGTCCCGGGTGACGTTTTTCAAGTTTTTTCAAAGCAAGGACGATCTTCTCCTGTATTTTATGCGGGTATGGCTGACCGAGAGGATCATCGAGATCGAGGAGGAGCGCAAACGCGGGTTCGGGGCCATCCGGCATCTGCTCCATCATGTCGCCGAACGGTCCAGACACCAGGCCGGGCTCGTCCCGAGTCTGATCGCTTTTCTGGCGGAGAAAAACATGCATCCGTGCATGCCGGAGCTGAGCCAGGCCGAGGTGCGGCTGCTGTTTCCCGGCCATGAGACCCAGGGCGCGGTCAGTCCCAATATGTTCGAGCTGTTTCGCCGGTGCATGACGGAAGCGAGCGCCGACGGGACGCTGAGACCGGAGATTACGGCGGAATTTGCGGTGAAAGGATTGTTCACCATATTTTACGGCGCTTTTCTAACCGCCCAATTGTATGCTTCCACCGATATAGCCGACATATATGAAGCCCATCTTCAACTGTTGGAGAACAGGTAAAGGAGCGATGCGTGCGTGAGCATAGTAAAACCTGGCCGGTATACGGCCCATATGGAAGGGTCCTTCGTGGTGTTTATAATCGGGATGCGGATTAACAAGCTGTGGTCGGTACACAAATGGCTGCCGGTACTAAAGGCCATGAACCCGATGATGCAGGAGCTGTACCGGAATAAAGAGCTGGGCTTTCTGGACGCGAGCTTCCATCTGTCGTGGCGCGGCGTATCCGTCGTTCAATATTGGCGGTCGTTCGAGCAATTGGAGGACTACGCGCGGAAAGGGGCGATCCACCTGGAAGCGTGGCGTAACTTTAATCAAAAGGTCGGGACGAGCGGCGGCGTCGGGATTTACCACGAAACGTATCTGATCCAGGAAGGACAGTACGAGTGTCTGTACAACAACATGCCCGTATCCGGCTTAGCCAAGGCGGGAGCTCACGTTCCGGCCACCGGCAAGCGCGAGACTGCGAGCAGAAGACTGGGCCGCGACAGCGAACCGGCTGTCCCTTCGCCTGCTGATCCGGGGTAAGCCAAGTGAAGTCGGGGTTCCTCCCCTGTGCCCGCATACGCGCAAGGGTCCAGAAAGATACGCCGCGATCAAATGATCCGGACGATCTCCGGCACTTGCGCCGAGCGGGAGCACGCAGCCGACCGCCGTCATGCAGTGCACTGGGGCTGCGCGCAGTACGATGCCAAGCGGCCGATAACTTGGCGAGCGCAGCGGCGCCGCCCTTATGCGATTTGTTCCGCCAAATCTTCCAGATCCTGCAGCAAATCGGGGATCCACTCCTCCGAGCCCGGGATTGTGCCGGTCCCCCCGTACACGAGCCATCTTAATGTTTTGACCAGCCAGCAGATCCCGCCGATGTTCACTTGCCAGTGCAATTGCTCTAGAGACAGCTCCGGGCCAGCCTCTTCGAGAAATGCCGATACAACTTCCTCCTTGGGTACGCCGCCGCACCGATTGTGAGCCTCTCCGATTAAACCATACAAATCTCCCAGATGGGGACTCAAATAGGCGATAGACCAATCGATCGGCAGAATGTTGTTTCCCTGAATCAGCAGGTTTTTAGCGTGATAATCATGATGGACGAGAGTAATAGGAACTGTGCGGTAAAGACTATCAAGTGCGGCAGGGAGTATGTGTTGAAGTCTTACAAGCATCCTGTTGCCGGAGAGACGTGGCGACCGCAGCAGATCGTCCAGAAGTTTAAGAAACTTTGCCGCCGATATCGTGTAGGAAGTTAGGGTATGACTCGAGAGATTCCTCTCCAGATTAGCCGATGCGGTCTGCCGCAGTCTGGCCAATTCTCTTGCCGCTTCCAGAAAGTGATCCCGACTGGGCTGCTGCTCCAAGTTATGCTGGCCGGCATCCTCCATAATCATAACTGCACTGTTCTCCCCTTCATAATAACCGAACAAGTAGGGAGCTTTGATTTGCAAAGGATTCACCAGTTGCCGATAAATAGAGGCTTCTCTGGCCATTTCTTGACCCCCCCATTTGATAATGCGAGTTGCCCCGTTAGCTTGCGTTACCCGATATACTTCGGAGAGCGACCACTGTCTCAATAGCGACCATTCAGTCACTTCATCCAGCAGCGGTATTCTTGAGCGATAGGCAGAGAGACGTTCTGGAATCATAGGATGATCTCCTCCCGTAACATGTTAAGTGTACGAGAAAATTTTTACACAAATACCCAATAAAGTATAGACTTATTATTTCCTTTCCGATATGATGTTGAATTAAGTCTTGAATTTTTTCAGGACTCTTTTTATATGCGGTATAGAGGGCTGTGACAGGCTGCCTAGGGGCTAACTGTTGCGGCTCTTTTTTGGTGATTCATTGTCCTTCCCTTTGCATAAAAGGAAACCTAATGTTACAATTTGAATGAACGTTCATTCAAATTCGTCGCGAGGTGCACCCATGTCCGAGCCAAGCAAACAACTCCAGCAAAAATTTATGGAAGGTTTCGAGCAATCCGTGTCGGACCCGGCCGTCATGCAGATTATGATTCACGCCATAGAAGTGTTCTCCAAGAAAGGGTTCACCGGCGCCAAAATTAAAGACATCGCCGCCAGCGCCGGGTTCAGCCAAGGCTATGTATACACGTATTTCAAATCCAAGGACGAAATCTTCACAAAAATCGTAGAGCTTGCCGGCGAAGGATCGGGACAAGCCGTTCGGTACGCGTCCGAGCTGCCGGGAACCCCTATGCAGAAAATAACGTGGCTGACCGAAGCGTTCCTGTCTCCGGACAGTATCGCGATGCAGCATTGGCGATTGATTTTGCTGCAAACCGCCACCTCGGAAGCTATCCCTGAAGAAGCCAAGCGAATCTCCAAGGACACGATGGGCAAACCGTTCGAATATATGATTCCTCTAATCGTACAAGGCCAGCAAGCGGGGGAGATCGTCGAAGAAGATCCGATGATGCTCGCGATCACCTACTTTTCGTTCATCCAGGGCCTCGGGATCTCCAGAATGCAAACAACCGCGGAGCTGCCCTTCCCCTCTGCCGAAACGGTATTGCGATTCATGAGGAAAGGAGGCGGCTCGTATGGTCCAAGTGTATAAAAACGAATCGGCGAGAAAGGCTGTGATCGAGTCCTATAATCGGATTCTGGACATGTGGGAGGCGCCTTATGAGGAGAATGACATCCAGACATCGTACGGCCTGACCCATTGCATAACGTCCGGGGACGCCGGAAGTCCGCCGCTGCTGCTTTTCCACGGGGTCGGAGACAATTCGGCCGTCATGTGGGCGTTGAACATCCGGGAGCTGTCCCGGCATTTCTATTGCATCGCCGTCGATACCATCGGAGGGCCGGGCAAAAGCGTGCCGAACGAAAAGTTCAACAAACAAACGTTTAATCCGATGAAATGGATCGATCAGATTCTGGACCACTTTCAGATTAATACCGTTAATATCGCGGGCGTGTCCAACGGCGCCTATATCGCCTACCACTATACAACGGTTCGTTGCGACCGGGTTCGCAGAGCGGTTTGTTTGGAAGGCGGAATGGTAACGAGCCCGCTCAAATCCATGGTTCAAACCCTCCTGATCCTGTTCCCGGAGATCCTAATCCCAACGAATCGCAATCTGCACAAAGTGCTAAAAAAGCTTAGTTCGCCCGGCGCCGACGTGTTTGATCGCTACCCGCTGCTCGCCGAACATCTGGTCTTGTTGATGAAAAGCCATAACCAGCAAGCGATGTTCGTCCACAAGCTTGAGAAGTATGATCCATCGAAGGCGGACGCTGTCAAAGAGAAGCTGATCTTCCTAATCGCCGATCATAACATCAGGCTGAAAAAAGACCTCATGGCCGTTCTAAACCGCGACGGATTCCGCTATAAGATCGTTCCGGACGCCGGACACGGGATCAATCACGAGCAGCCGGAGATTGTCCATCGGGAAATAATCGGGTTTTTGCTGTAGTTGGATTTGTCTAAACCTATACACTGAAAACGAAATGCGAACAACGACCGGCCTATCACAAAATAAGGATCTTTGGGGCCCTCTATTTTCGGCTTTTTCGAAAAACTAGCCGAGTAAAGGCGGTTTGCACCCCTTATTTCAACCAACTGACGGGGTATGCTCCCTTTTCGCCGATTTTAAAAGCCCCAAACCGCTCTTATTTCCCAATCGAAGCGGGTTTCGGACCAAATAAAAGCTGCAAACCACCCTTATTCGCCCCCCTTCCTGCCCTCAATCAAAAGGGGGTGCTCCAAAGATCATTTTTCGATTTATGGTGATCTCCTTCGAACCGGCTTTCCCCGTAAAAAGGACCTCGGCCCCCGCAATACAGCGGGATTAGAGGTCCTTTCGTTTGGAACCCGGGGCGTTCCCAGGCTATATGAGGATCATACGAGCGCTTCCGGAACAGCCCCGCTCCCCTTCAACGCTTTGCGTTACTTCTACCCAAAACTCACCGTCACCGGACCCAGCAAGCCCGACGGGAGCGAAGCGCGATTATACGCATTCGCCAAGCTGTTCGTTACGCGTATGCGCAGCGTGTTCATCCCGGGACGGACGAGGCCGGAAATGTCCGCGTAACGGTATGGCTTCCAAAACCGGACGCCGGCAAACGTTCCGTTCACGTCCACCTCCGCCATCTCGTGCACATCGCCCAGATCGAGCCGGATCACCCGATTGCCGCCCACATCCTCCGGCTCCAGCCGGAATTCACTCTCGTAGACGACCGCCCCGGAGAAATGCTCCATCCCGCTCCACTCCGTCCAAGAGACGAGAGGACCGGAGCCGGGTGCGGATATGGATGCCTCTCCGCCGGAACCAGCAGAACCGGCTTCGGAAGCGGCCGCCTCGGGCCCCCCGGTCCCCGCGCCTACCTGCTGGAGCGTGGCCGCGCCTTGCGCGGATGCGACGCTCGCCTCCAGGCCTCGGCCCTCCCGCTCTACCCGAATGTCCCAGCCGCCGTCGATGCGGATCGTACGTTCCTGCATCGGGGCCTTCTCCAGGTCCGGCACAGCTCCCGGCATGGCCGGCCCGGCTTCTTCGCCAAGCCGTACCGGCGGACGCTTCGCATCGGCGCAGTAGATCACGCTGGCGCGTCTCTCGAGCGCAACCGGCACACAGACGCCGCCAAGTCCAAGTGCAGCTCCGCCCGGCTCAAGCACGCCTTGCGCGCTGGTCGTCCCCTCCCAAGCGTCCCACCGCTCGACGAATCCGTTCGTGTCCAGCTGTGCGGTCCCCGTATAGGCGGACTCTCCTTCATTAACGAACAGATAGAAGGTGAGCCCGCCTTTCCGCACCGTGCTCACGCGAATGTCCGGCGAGACCGGATGCAGCTTCACCGAACGGAGACGATGCGCGTCCAGAAGCGCCGGCAGCTCCGAAACGGATACAACCGCAGCGTTATCCAGCTCCCCGATCCGGCCCCGGCCCGTATCGGGCAGAGACGATTCCGCAGCACCCCGGTGAGTATCCCCGTCGGGAGCGGAAGACTCCGACGAATCAAGCCGCGACGAATCGGCGTCCGGGAGGGACGGAGACGCATCCTGCCGCAACGGGTCCGCAACGGAGCGCACATCCGCCGCTTCGTCCAGGATCGTGACGACGATCCCCCCTGCCTGCGCGAATGCCCGCAATCGCTCCCGCGTATCCTCCCGGTACCGTTCGGGCCGATCCACGATGATCACTGCATAGCTCTGGCCGGCAATAAGCGCCTGCCCGCCGCGGAATTCGCAGGAGGACACGAGCAACTGCTCCTCCAGATAATTGAACTCGATCTGATTCTCGTACAGAGGGACGGCCGGTTCCCAAGGGAGCCGGTCTTCCTCGCATAGTATCGCGACCTTCGCCTCGTTGACGCTATCCGTCATGAGCCAGCTCATCCGCCTCATGTAAGTGCTGAACAGCTCGTAGTGCGGCCACAAGATGCTGTTCGGGCCGACATCGGGCGGTCTCTCGTGCTTGCGTTCCTCCGCGATCGAGTAGTAGAACGCGTGCGGTGCAAGCAGATTAACTCCGCGGACGAACAACCAGTCCATGTACCATTTCATCTCGTCTGCAGTAAAATTCCATCCGATGTCGTCCTTGAAGCAGGCGCCGAAGCACTCGTTCAGGTTCCGCCTCCTCCCCCGGTGCCGGGCCGCATCCGAGGAGCATTTGCCGAGGGTGCTGTGGGCTCCGGTCAACGATTGGCCCCCGGGCTCGATGTAGCGCCAGACGATGTCCTGGCCGGGAAGCTGAAATGCCTCCAACAAGCCGATCTCGTCGCTATGGCCGGGATGTCCGGTCAACTGGATGCCGTGCTCGTCGCACCAGACCGACAGCGGCCGGTAGAAGCTCTCGGCGAGGCGCGCATTAACCGCCTTGCCGTAGGCGGCGCGGGCGCGTTCCGTCCCGCTTCCCGCCTCGAACCAAAGTGCCGGAAGCTGCTCCTCCTTGAAGCCGAACGGCCCCGCGTAGTCGAGAAACCCGCTTGTCCACGGCTTCAGACCGGAACGGTGCGACCTGCCGAGTATACTAGGCTCGTCGGTGAACATCGCGATGACGGTATTCCCGAAGTAACGCTTCAGCTTGGCGTAATACGCCTCATGCGTCAGCCGGATAAATGACGCCGTAGCCTGCGGGTTCAGCAGATCCGCCGCCGCCGGTGCGCCCGGCTCCCCGTCGTCCTGTCCCCAGTAGACCCCTCTGATTTTACCTCCGGAATACGTCTCGACGAACTGCAGCATCGTCCATTCTCCGCCACCTTGCGGACGGAATGCCTGCGCCGCCCGCTCATCCTCGAATACGATCGCCGAGTCCGGATCGACACTGCCCTTGGCCGTCTTGCGCACCGCCTGCACCGATAGGAGCGTCTCCCCGTCCCCAAGCGGCGCCGCCCGCCATCCTTCCGAGCCGCACGGCTGCTCGATCATCCTCAGCCCCCGGCTCGCGTGGGCCGGATCGTCCCGGACGACCATTCCCATCGCAGATCCCGAAGGGTACATCGCCTCATCGTACAGGATAACCTTCATGCCCAGCCGTTCCGCCTCGACTACAGCCGTTTCGACAAGCCCGAGGTAAACCTCGGACAAGTACGGGATCGATTCAGACAAGCCGAGACGCGGGTGAATGACGAATCCCGCCACGCCTTTGCTGTAGAAATCGCGAATTTGCCGGACGATTTCCGCGTCATTCAAAGCATCGTTCCAGAACCAGAACGGCATCGGGGAAAACTCGTCATCCGGCCTGAGAAATTGCCGTCTCTCTCTCTCCAGTACAGTTTCGTCTCTATCCGCCATCATTGTATCGTCTCCTTGCCCGGATCTCGTGTTGCCCGGCGCGTTTGTCGGCCAGTCATGCATTGCGTACGGATTATTTCTTCATCGCACTCTGCAGCTCTGCGACCTTCTTATCCGTCAGAGCCGCCGTCTCACGCATAATTGTATTGATATCTTTTTGCCCTTTGATTACCTCGGCGATTGCTGCCGAATAGATGCGCTCCACCTCAAGCTCATAAACCGATCTGTACGGGATGGGAGCCAGCTTGTTAAAGTATACGCCTTTCCAGTTTTTCCCCTTAAACTGGCTTTCCTGGCCGAACGCCGCTTTAACCGACTCCTCCTTCAGCACCGACATAACACCTTTCTTGGAATTGGCCGTCTGGACTTCCAGCGAAGTCAGATATTTGATCACTTCCATAGCAGCGTCCTTGTTTTTAGCTATCGACGTAATGCTCATACTTACCGCGGCCGCCTGTCCTCCCACTCCATTCAGCTCCTTGAAGGTCGGGAAGGCGACCATATCCCAGTCGATCTTCTCCAGCTCCTTCGGCACGGCGATCGGGAATTCCGAATGGAAGTGAAGCATCGCGACATCTTTCGTGTTCGTAAATCCGATCCGGTTCGGCAAAGCGTTTTTCGCCTGTACCTGGCTTTTCAGCGCGTTCTCCGAATCCGTATCGAGGAAGACGGTCTGGATCATCTTCTTCCACGTCTCCCGCTCGAACGTCGATTTCCCGGTCTTCTCGTCCAGATACGGCTCCGAGAACGGGTTCAGCTTGAGCGAGAACGGCTGCGAGCCGACGAAGCCGAAATATTGGACGCCCCCGTCTTTGCGCGTCAGCTTCTGGGACATCGCTTTCATCTCATCCCAAGTCATCCCGTCCTTCGGATAAGGGACGCCGAATTTATCGAAAATCTCTTTGTTGTAAAACACCATCGGCACTTGCAGGCTGGTCGGCAGCATGTACAGCTTCCCGCTACCGGCTCTGCGGATTCCGTCGATCACCGAAGGCTCGAATGCCGCCAGATCGACCCCGTGCTTTTTCGCAAGCTCCGTCATATCGTACTGGATCCCATAGTTCAGCAGCGGTTCCAGCACATAATCGAACACGTTGTAAATGATGTCGACGCGATCGCCCGCGGCGATAATCTCCGGAATCATCGCACCTTTCTCCGCACGCGTATACTTGATCGTATACTCCGGAAATTTCGCCCGCAGCGTGTCGCCGAACTTCCCGTTAAAGCTCTCTTCCGCCTCGCCCGAATTGCTGTAGAAAATCAGTTCGACCGGCTCCGCCGGCTTCTTCGGAGTATCGTCAGGCTTAGCGCCGGGTGCGGGCTCTGCGCCGCTGCCTCCATTCGCGCATCCCGTCAGCAGCGAGCCGAATAGCGCCGGAAGCAGCGTCCAATAAGTAACTTTTTTCATCGTATAACCCCTTTGTCCCGAGTATTGGATGAATCCCGATTTCATACGTCAACGTCTGCCTATAGATAAGCAGCCTTCGCAGGCCAACCGCCTCCTCCTTTCTTCCGCTTCGATGCGAGCCGTCCGATCCGGCATGCCCCGTGTAACTCTAACTATATCGCCGCCCCTCCCGCGGCTCCATGGCCGCTCCGGACTTTTACTTTGCCGATTCGGTCATTTCTTGCCAAAAGAAAAAGACGCCCGAAACCGCAGGCGTCCTCTTGCATGATTCATTTGTATATCGGCAGGCGCCGGTTTGCAGCCGTCCGGCTCAGCCCGCCGGCCTATCCGTTAAATATACGGAGCAGTCCCGGCCAGATGTGCTGACGAACCCCGCAATGCGGGCAGTCCGTATCCCCCGCCAGCTCGGGGAGGTGGTGCAGCATCGTAGCATCCCCGACAAGCTCCGCCTGCCGATACAGCACCCGAAAGCCGCCATCCTCCATCGTCTCCGGCTCTCTTCTCTCGATCCGGCTGCCCGGCTGATCGGGCTCGTTTACCGGATCGTCCTTGTACACGATTAATGTCTCGCACTCGGGCTCCTCCGGCCACAGGTACACATCTTCGCCGCATTCCGAACAGCCGAACACATACTCATCGCCGCCCGAGAACGTAAGCAGCATGCAAGCCGCGGCCTTTGAACCCGCATAGGCGGCAGCGGCAGCCAAGAAATAGCGTTTCTCCGACTCCGGCTGCTCGCTCCGTACATAGTCGATCAGCGTTGGTCCCAGGGCCGCCAGTCCGGCTACCGCCTTCCGGTAGGAACGGTAGATGTCTTGAGCCGTTTCGGGTGAGACCTGAATCCCGTCTCTGGCATATTCAGCCGCAACCTCGTTTTCCGGTCCGTTCCCATTATTCGCCTCGAAGATACCGCATTGGATATAAATGTCCAGCTTCGTCTCCGGATTATCGGTATTGTGCGCAAGCACGGCCAAATAAGGAACGGCGGCGTATGTGCAGCTGTACAGCGTATTTTGGTGATACAGATGTTCCCAGTACAACTTGTCTTTGTCCTCGGCGTCGTATTGCTCCTGCAGCCGGGTGAGCAGGAGGGGAACCTCCTCGGACGATCCGTACGGACCGCGCAGCTCGCGCCATAGCGGATCGGATAGCGGCAGCATGGCTTCAGCCTCTTTTCTGTATGTAGTCGGTTAGCAATCTATCCCAATTATACTCCGGGAGGAGAGCGGCGTAACTCCGACGCAAACCCTATTTTTAGGGGAAAATGGGGCCACTCCCTCCTCTTCCGCCCGCCCAGAAGCATCAGCGGCTCTGTTCCCGGTATTTGCCCGGCGGGCAGCCGACCTCCCGGGTGAAGGTCCGGCTGAACGAGGCGGCATCTTCATAGCCGACAAGCTCGGCGATCTGATTGATCTTCTCGTCCGTCTCGACGAGCAGACGTTTTGCCCTCTCCATACGGATTCGCTGAACGTAACCGATCACGCTCGTCCCGAGGTGGCGGTTGAACTGCCGGTTTAATTGACGGACGCCGATGTAGAACAGCTCGGACAGCAGCGGCAGCGTAATTTTCTGATCGTAATGCCGCTCGACGTAACCGCACACCCGGCGGACAAGCAGCTCGCTGGAACTGGGCATGCCGATGTTGGTATTCCGTTCGTTGTAATACCGGGACAGCAGGATGAACAGCTCGGTCATCCTCAGCTGGACGAGCGCCTGATATCCGGGTTTCTGTTGCTGCATCTCCTGGTGCAGCTCCTCGAGAATTCCCTTCGTCTTATCCGCCGTCTCGCCGCGCAGCTTCAGCTTATGGTAAAACCGGGCGTCCCCGTTCAGGAACGGCTGAACGTAGAAGAAATCGAGCCTATCTGACAGACTCAGCTCGCGCAGCAAGTACATCGGAATGAAGCCGGGCTCGAACAAACAGTTAATGACCTGAATGCTCTGCCCCGCTCCCACCACATAACCGTGTTTCTCCCCGGGGTTGATGATGAACACATCCCCTTCCCCGATCTCGTAGGAGATGTCCTGGAACAGGTGGGTTGCCCGCCCCGAGGCGACATAGATCAGCTCCACGAACTCGTGGATGTGCAGATGGGGCATATCGCGTTCATCGTGGCGGTTGCGCTGAATCCAGAAAGGAAAGTTGCGCGGATGCTTGTATTGGTTTAACGATTTGATCAACATACGGACGGCACCCCGTTTCCGTTTGGTTGGTTGGGTTGGTAACCTGAGTAAGCGACATGGGGGGCGTCGAACGGCCGCTATCGTGCAACATAACGCTGCTCCCGGCGCCCAGTCACACTTTCCTCGCCATACGAAGCTCCCGGCGCGCGGCGTTTCATACCGGTGATCATCCACGGGCGGCGCTCAATCCTCAAGAGGCATACACGCGCTGAAGCTGCGCTTTTCGACGACATCGTCAAATCGGCATCACGGATAACCTTTTATGCAAGCGCCTTCACAAATCCCTTGCTTTCGACTATACGGAGAATTTACTGGATTTGTCAATCCATAAAGACGAGGGTTCGCCGACCGAATGTGTTCTGCGGAAAATGACCGTTTCTGCATAGCGAAAGTCCATAATTTCCATATACAGGATCGTTCGGCCGTGGTACTTTGAGTTCACTGGGAAAGAAACCGTTTTCTTTGCAACCGTAGTTTTCGTAAACCTGCTACTGGTGTGCAACACGCCAGGCTTGCCGACCGGAAGTCACTGCACCGTTATTCGTGGATATAGAGGAGGCGCTTCAAGATGGATCGCAAAATGAGCAGAAGGGTATTGCTCGGCTCGGCGGGTGCGGCCGGGGCCGCCCTGATCGCGGGCAGCCTGCTGACCCTGGATCACGCCGACGCATCGGGCGACGATAAGATCAAAACCGTCGGCGACATCGCGGAGCTGCAAAGCTTAACCGCTGCGCACGAAGGGCAACAGATCGTTACTCGCGGCTATTACGCGGCGGGCGATGGCGGCGGGGCCGTCTATACCGTGGTCAGCACATCGGCTTACGCGGGCACGCCGGATCAGATCATCGATTTCCCTCTCGCCGCTTCGGGCAAAGTGGCGGTTATGAACGTTTCCGGCGGTATCCATATGAAGCAAGCGGGCGTTCAATCGGGAGTCGA
Source organism: Paenibacillus sp. MAH-35 (assembly GCF_058135425.1). Classification (NCBI taxonomy): domain Bacteria; kingdom Bacillati; phylum Bacillota; class Bacilli; order Caryophanales; family Paenibacillaceae; genus Paenibacillus; species Paenibacillus sp. MAH-35. Next base: position 42,931 of record NZ_JBYUPU010000028.1, on the reverse strand, counting down.
CTGTACCGCCAGAGTGAAGGCCGCCTATGCCAGAAACGCCGCGCATTATTATTACGAAGGCGATCTGGCCCCGCTCATCGATTGCGCCGATCCCGCTTATCCGGCCAGCAAGTTCGGCGGGGGGATTCAACCGCCCAGCAACAGCTATCATTGGTTCGACGGGCTCTTTAAATTTCAGGCGAAGCCTAACGGGTTAGCCGAATACGTGCTGTTTAATCTGCAAGGACGCGAGCATGTGACGCTGGTGCGCCCGTGGATTGTCGGCGATGTGCAGACGCATACCGGGACGAGCGGCGAATGGGGATTCGGGTATTACATTTCGAATGGCTCCAAGCATATTACGATTATCGAAGGCAAGGCGGAGAAGTTCTGGGGGGACGGGTATTACATCGGCAACAATTCGGCCGCCAGCACCCTTCCGATCCCCGAGCACATTACGCTGCAGGACTGCATCGCCGATTCCAACCGGCGGCAGGGCCTGTCCGTCACTGCGGTGAAGCAAGGGAGAGTCGTCGGCGGCAGCTACAGCCGTACAGGCGCGATCTCGTCTACGCCCCCGGCGTACGGCATCGATATCGAACCGAATGCGGTAGCGAGCGCTTATATCGATATTTCACTAATCGATGTGCAGACGAGCCACAACCTTCGGGGAGGACTGCAACTCGTGCCCGGCTTCCTCTCGGGTCCGGCGGTCGCCGATCCGTTCTTCAACGTATATGTGGAAAACTACCGTTCCCTCGAGGACGGTCCCGTCGGTGCGCTCCGATTTGCCTATCCCGACTTGTCCAACGGCGGCATCCGGCTGAACCGGAAAATATTCGGGCAAATCGTCATCCGGAAAGCGACGATTCTCCATTCCAAACGAAAAGGAGTCGAATGGGCCCGGTGGATTCCGAATGCGCCGGAGGTGGTCGGCACCGATATTTCAGTCATCGATCCGAATATGGAGGGGATTACGAATCCGGCCAGCAACGGAGAACGGTCCGGCTTCTCAATCAACGTCACGGCGGATGATGTAAGCAAAGGCATGACGGGCCCGGGCGCGATTACCCTGATCCGCCCTCAAGCGATCGACAGGCGGACAGCCCCGAAGCTGTTCGCGGGATTCTGGATTCAGACGGCGGCGGGAGCTTCCGTGAGCCATTTGACCGTTCTCGATCCCCATATGCACAATGGCCTCGCGGCCCATCAAGGCTTTCTGAGAGTTAATCAGGCGGACAGCGTCACGCTGCAATTCGCCGGAGCTCGTCCCCGCTTCGAGCTCAATCAGAGTGTGACCTTAACGGACGGAGCGCTGGCCGGTGTAGAAATTTTATTGCCCGCCTCTCAGACGGGCACCCTGGACGTCCATCTGCCGGATGCCGGCAAGTCGTTGGGACTCGAATATGTAGTAGTCAACGGTTCACAGGCAGGCGGTATCCTTAACCTCGTCGTGAGCGGAACGAATAGCCTCAAGGAAAACAGGCTTCCCGGCGTCACTCAGCTGGCGGTCGGTCCCGGCGACGCTTATTGCCTGCGAGCGCTGGTTCCGGGTGTTTGGTCGGTGGGGGTATTGTAGGGGAGGCTGGGCAGGCAAGATGCAGAGAGACGGCCAGGATGAATTTCAGACTAAACACCCGCCTTTGGCTGGAAAGCTTGGGGTGGGTGTTTCTCATTTTTTCTCGAGTCTTCGCGTGGCTTCATTTATGTCATCCCCGAGTTGAAGAGCGTTATCGTCCTGACGGCCAGCACCGACGCCGCGATCACCTACATGCAGGCGACGATGACTCCTGTCATTAAAGACCCGGCTTGGATTCTGAGACGGTTTTTGATGGAAAGCACGGCTTCGGCGCTCTTTTAGATCATTAAGCATATTGACCTGCACAGTCAAAAAAACATATAATTTCCATACTAGTTACATATTTCAACAATAATGAGTAATATCCCAACCCATGAAAGGATGGTGCTTGATGAAAAAGGGGTCCATACCGTTTCTGTTCTTGGCGTTATTCATAATCGCCCTCCCCCATCCAGCCTTGACTTCCAATAGGGTGGAGATCACGTTGCTTCCCTTTAACCTAACCGCGAGCCCTAATAAAGCCCCCTTGCCGCTGGATGGCCCTCTTCTGAATTATGACGGAAAAGCATATGCGCCTGTCCGAGCATTGGTGGAAAGCATGGGCGGCCAAGTTTCTTATCAGGAGAATGAAAGAAACATAGAAATCCTGCCGCCGATGCCCAGGAGCAAGAAATCCGCCGTAAGCTCCATCAACAAGCAAGGGGACTTTACACTTTTCCTTCATTCCGGCAAACAAACATATGCATCCGATGAAACGTTAGACATATGGGGAACTTTTATGTATTCGGGAGAACAAGAAGTTACGATCGGGCATGGCGCTCCGATCCTCATGTTTTACATAACCGACGCCGAGGGAAATATGTCCGGTGATTCTACCCAAGACTTTTTGAAAGAAGAGCCGATGGGCACCAATACCGTATTCACCTCTTCCCTATCGTGGAATGTTCTTATGAATATGAACTTTATGAAAAGCGGGGTTTCGGATCTCCATACCTTCCATGCGGCGAATCCGGAACCGTGGTTATTGGATAAAGGGGAGTATACGGTCGGAGTCGTATTCAGAAACCTGATAGATGGCGAACTCGTTACGATGGAAACGAAGATCGGAATTGAGGTGAAAGAGGGCGTGCAATGAATGCTCCAGGTACCTCTTTATGAATATTTCATCCAACCGATGACCTTGCCTCTAATCGACTCTTCAAGATGAGGTCCGGAGAATCCGCTTCTCCACCATACATCGCTCGCGAGAAGAATTTGCCCTTGTAAGAGTACGATCGGCTGCTCCAGATTCAGGGCTTTGTCCGTTCCGTTAATAAATCCGTTGGTATAATATTCTTTGCCATAAAAGGTGTCGAGTACGCGATCATTGATGTAGATTTGACCTTTCTTCACTGTTACCGTTTCTCCGGGCAGAGCAACTACCCTGGAAACATCATACTCCTCTCTTTTTTTATTTGTAATCTCTTCTTCAGTGGCATCCGTTTTATAAGAAACGACATCGCCTCTAGAAATTTCCCGATTCTTATAGTAGTCAGGTTCGATCACTAAAATTGAATTTGCAGCGAACTGTTCCGAACGATACATGCCATCATGTTGAATTAGATGTGTGATCTGATTTGGACCCTTTTGTTCAAGCAGCGGCAGTTCGTATTTTGTAATCTCGTCTATGATCGGCTTTTTGGTGTTGCAACCGGCTAAGATTACCATTGCAAACATAACAATAAACAAACATTTTTTATTCATGATAACCTCCGGGGAATTATCCGTTATTGAAGTGAACGAAAACCATCTATAGCCTGTCGCTCTATCCTTCACTATATTAATATGTTACTAATAATACCAAATTGAGGTAATACGTCGTGTGACCGATTTTATTAGTCGCTTGGTGTCGAAATAGATCCGTTTTTAGGAGTATCCGTAACATCCATGTATGTCTTGACAACAAAAAACAAGGGCCGCGGCCGACCGTCCGCAACCCTCACCCAGCTCTCATTTAACTGGACAGTACCGTCAATTCCCGGATCACCTCGCGCTGGCTCCGGTCCACTTCCACAAACCCGAGAGAGGCATACAGTCCGGCCGCCCGCTCATTGTCCGGCCGATGGCCGAGAACGATTTTGTCGCAGTCGTGCTTCTCCTTCATATAACGAACAAGTGCCTCCATGCCCGATCGTCCCAAACCTCTGCCCTGGGACTGCCGGTCGATCATAAACGCCATGATCCAGTAGCTTCCGTCATCCGGATCGACTGCGTACACCGCCAGGCCCACCATCTGTTCGCCCGTGTACAAAGCAAGCGGCGTAAACCCGCAATAAGCCGACTCCGCCAGCCAATAGACCGGCTGCACCGGGAAGACGCCAGTCTGCTCCTCCGTTACTTGCAGTTGCGTACAATCGTACCAATTATCCGCATCGACCGGCTTCAGCTCAACCGTCGGCCGGAACTGAACGCGTATCCGGTCACAGGAGCCGAGCAGCTTCTCTTTGAGCTGTACCGCCCACTCCGGCAATAGCGACACATCCATCCCCTCTACGCTGCGTTGCAATCGCGCGAACCTATAGAGTTCCCCGAATCTCCGGAATACAGGGATCAGGCGGACATCGGATTCGTCCAATTCCCGGACAGATCTGTACCCGGCCAGAAACAGCCGGATGCTCCGCTCTGCCTCTTCTCCCTCCTGCTCCAGAAGATCGGATATGGCTGACGTCACATCCATCATGTACCAATGGACCATCGCATCGTCAAAATCGATTGCGTAATAACGCGATTCCTCATCGGAATAAAAGAGGTTATCCGTCTCGAAATCGTAATGGATCAGCCCGGTATGCCCGGTGCCGGTCGGAAGCTCCGCGAGCTCTCCTCGCAGTCGTTCGAGTTCATGACGAAGCACCGTTTCCCGGGGGTAACGCTGCAGCACCGAGGAGATCAACGCCAGCGCATCCTCCCAGCTTTGTGGCGCCGCTTGCGTATACGTCTCGGATAACTGATGAAGAGAAGCCAGAGCTTTCCCCCACTCTGCCAGATGGACATCCGACATCTGGGAGATCGGGACGTGCTTGCCCTTGGCCTGCTCGAACACGACGCCGTGATAGAGACCGTTCTCCGTCAATACGGTTTCGATCCAAGTTCCGCTTGTAGAACGGACCGGCGCAACCGTCGGGTAACCTCGGTCCAGCGCATACCGTATGAAATCAAGCTCGGCCTGAATCCGGCTGACCGTCTTGTCCGTTTCATGGATGAACCGGAGCCAATGCCGTTTACCGTCCCTCTCGAAATGGTAAACAAAATTGCTGCTCGCCCTCCAGAACGTTAACGTTCCCTCGTCATGCGCCCAGCGCTCGATCAGCAGTTTGGCGGGTGCGTCGTGCTCCAGCCCTTTTATCATATTTGTCAGCAGCATCATGTCCGTCTTACCTCCCATATGCCTAATGAGAGGTGTTATTCATTCACGAGCATAGCCCTCTCACCGGCTGTTTTATGAATATGTACGAATGCATACATCATCACTCCTTAAGATGTAGTAGGGTTCCTAGACCGTTCGATGTAGTTGTGCTGTGCTTCCCTCATGAAACATTGTCGGTGATATCGTTAGCTGCATAAAGATACCATTTCTATGAAATTGATTTTTCCGGGGAACCCGAAGGATAAATTTAACTTATAACGAACTTTTTCCATGTTTGGGGAGTTGTATAAGGAAAACGTCCGTCCGACGTAACGTGGCATAAGAGAGGTGCATGTTAAACGTAAGCCGGATTTGTTACATCGCTTGGCTGCTGGTACTCCTATTGGGACACAGCTCAGATGAACGGAATTACACGCCCACTATAACGCACAAAGAAGCTCACGGCGCTATAGGAACAGAACAAGCAGCCGAAACGGTACAGTTAGCTGCTCTCCGGGACATTTACCTGACGGCTGAAAGCATGCCTAAGGGCGATTTATTGGAGGGAATAACCGTTACCAGCGGAGATCGGAGCAGACAATTCGACTGGGCCACGGTTGCTAACCCCACCTACTCTCCCCGATTGTACGCCGCCAATCTGAATACCGATGCAAACGATGAAATCATTGTCATCCTAACGAAAGGAACCGGGACCGGTGTGCTCGAGGAAGACATTCATGTGCTGGACGCGATGCTTAACGAGATCCTCGTTGAAGATGGCGCTCATATCGGCCCAAGCATCTCCTGCCGTTTTTATTGGAGATTTGGAAGTAACGTATACTTCTTCCGGCTTTGCCCTCCATTGCAGCTCGATCCGGTTTGTAGACTTTGATGAGGAGAAGCAGTCTTTGAAGGCAGAGAGGCTGCTCATTAAAGAGCAGCCGCTTTTTGAGACCCGGTAGATTTCATGGGGGACTTACACTTTGCAACTTTACTTAACGACCGCAATATATCTTTGTAAGCTGTCCTGCACGCATCCAGCTATCAGATGAAGAAAGGGATCCAAGTTGCCGTTCATGCTGGCCTCTTCCAAGCTTTCGTAATAATTCAGGCGCGCCTCGCTGGCCGCTTTTACAATAGCAGGCGGATAGCCGTGCTTCATTAAGATTAAATTCATTAACAACCTTGCCGTTCTCCCGTTACCGTCCGAAAATGGATGGATGTAAACAAATTTGAAATGAAACTCAGCGGCAAGCACCATCGGGTGCAAGATGTCTTTATACGCCTCATACCACTGAGCCAATTGTGCCATTTGTTCCGGGACCAGTGTAAAGTGCGGAGGGGTGTGCGGAGAGCCGGATATGAACACATTCATCATCCGATAGCAGCCGGCATTTGCATCGTCTATATTTTTAAGTACGAACTGGTGAACCGATTTTATAACGTACTCCGTTAGTTCTATATTTCGGTGAACGATATCTTGAACGTAACTGATCGCTTCCGAGTGATTGATAACCTCGAAATGCTCCCTTAGTTTTTTACCGCCGATCGTGAGCCCTTGTTCTAATACAAGTTTGGTCTCGAGCAGGCTTAATGTGTTACCTTCGATTGCGTTTGAGTTATAGGTCCACTCTACCCTGTAAACTTCATCCAGGTTCCTAACCGCCGCAGACGGCAAAGGTCTATACCGATCCAGCTCTTCCTTTAGCTCATTAATAAGGTCTACATGCATAATCCCCCTCCCCTCCTGCGTTTACTATTAGTATATCACAGCAATTAATTAGTTAGACGAGAAAGAACTGCGTGAGATTGCTTTGTAATCGGGACTATACTAAAGACGGTAGTACAACTTTATTAGCAGTTCTCACGTTTACCTATTAATAGAGGCACAATGCTTAATCACTTCCATCCCGTAATACAAGAGGAGGAAACTATCATGCTCTTAAGAGGAGCCTCGTCTCCGTTTTAAGTATAATCCTGCTGTACATCATACTCCCCTATACTTACACCGATCCCGCTCGTCGGCTCACTTCCAATCGTTTTTCGGATGGAACGGTCCAGTTCGGATTAAGAATAATCGCAATCGCAGTCATGATCATCAGCATTCCGATCGGTGTCGTTATCGGCTGGAAACAGAAAGCCAATCGTCTATGGATCGTCAGCTATGCTGCCGGCTGGCTCACCACGCCTGTCGTTGTCGGATTGGTACTGCTAATATATGTTCTCCTAACTATTGCTCCATGAGACCCGATGCGATCCAGCAGCCCGGCAGCCACAATCGAAGCAGCGCCGGTCATAAGCAATGACATTCGATTGTGTATCGGGTATAATTAGCCCAGTAAATCAAGTGAACGGCAAATAAACGGAGTGATCCAGTTGAGTGCGACCTCAAAACGATCCGGTTCCAGAACCAGACTGGAGCATATGATACAAACGTTACGGGATGAAATCGTCACGGGCATAAGAAGCGCCGGCGATTACATCCCTCCCGAGCTGTCGCTGTGCGAGCAGTTTCAGTTGAGCAAAAAGACGGTCCGGAAAGGACTGGACGTACTCGTAGGCGAGGGCTTGCTGGAGAAAGTCCCGCGAATCGGCGCACGGGTTACCGCAGCGGCCCATCCGCAAGCCGTCGTTATCAAATTCGGCTATTACCCGAAGCTCGTACGTGAAATTAAGCTGCAGCAGATGATCGACGCTTTTCATGAGCTGCACAGCCATATCCGCGTTCAAGCGATTCCGATCTCTCATCATTACGATAAAACCCGTAATATCCAACGTCTCCAAGACGACAGTCTGGACGTCCTTACGATAAACGCTCATGATATCGAGTACTTTGCCGGTCCGGACAAAGACGAAGACGCAGACACGTGCCCGCTCGAGCCGCTGACCCCGGCCGACGGTGTGTACCCGTTCCTCGAGCAGCCCTTCCATTGTGAGGGAAAGCTGTATGCGCTCCCCTTCGTTTTTACTCCGGTTATCCTTTGCTACAACAAGGAGCACTTTTTAGAGAACGAGCTGCCTGAGCCGGACAGTAGCTGGACATGGGACGATCTGCAGCAGGCAGGCCGCACCTTATCCAACGGCGTCGACCGGTTCGGGTTTTATTTTCACCTGCCTTCCGGGAATCGCTGGCCGCTCTTCCTGCTGCAGCACAACGTCGTCTTTCAAACGGACGAGCAAGGCCGCTACATTCTGAACGACTCTAAAGTAAAAGAAGCGTTGAGCGCATGCCGCGACCTGATACGGGACCCTAAGCTGTTTCCGGTCTTTTTGTCGGAGAACGACAACGATGCGCACGCCCTATTTATGAACCGGAAAGTGTCGATGATCTTGTGTACGTACGACAGCTTGAACGATTTCGAGAGCGCTCCGTTCGTCTACGACATTGCGCCGGTCCCTTACTTTCGGGAACCGAAGACGCTGCTCGGCGCGATCGCGCTCGCAATCCATGCCCGCTCGGACAAAAAGCCCGCGGCGAAGCTGTTCCTCGACTTTATGTTGTCGCACCAAAACCAGATGTACATCCGCTTGAACACGCTGAGCATCCCCGGCTTGAAACGGACGGCCGAATGGGTCGGAGAAGGCGGGACGGACAACGTAACGAACCGCCCTTACCGGTTTCACATGTACCGCGACATTATCCCGACCTTCCGCTTTGCCTCGACCCTTCAGCTACCAATCGATTGCCTGCTGCAAATGGGTCAGGAGCTAAAGCTGTATTGGTCGCAGTTGGAAGAGCTCGATACGATTCTGAATCAATTGGAAGATAAGTTTGCAGCATCGGCGGGCGGCGGATAAAATACCTCAGCATGCATGATCGATCGCCTCCGTCCTGCAGCGGATCATACGCGCCGGGAGCCGCGCGCTCCCGCTAGCATGGACCATTCCACATCCCGCTGCTTCAGGATAAGAGCGGTTTGCAACTCTTATGGGACGGCCTCCGTCTTGTTTCTTACAAATAAGAGCGGTTTGTGCCTCATAATTTACCCAAACTACCGCAAGCAGGACCAGATTAGGGTAAATAGAAGCCGCAAACCGCTCTTATTTTCACATCAAACCCGGTCTTGGACAAAATAAGGGATACAAATCGCTCGTAATTCCCTCCAGCCCCCTTGCTTGAACCTCCCCCACCCCCATGAGAATTAACATTGGTACTCGAACACACGCCTGATCCAACTCCCATCCCCATCATCCACACCGCGCGCGGTGCCTGGTGACACGTCGGCTGTCCAACATCCCATGGCAATACCGAAGGGGGCCAGCAGCGAGCCCAACCGTTGTCCGTACAGCAAAAGGCTTACAGCCCGCGACCCGATCGCCGCATGCATGTAAGCCTTTCGCGCTTCTCATTCCTTTACTCATTCACTGATTCATTCACTCATTCATTCATACGCGCCCCACTGAGCAATCAAATCGCGCGAGGCGGCCAGCAAGAGCCGTTTTGCATCCGCCCCGGCCGTTCCGTCGAGATCGGCGTCCGTCGCCAGCTCTACAAAATGATTCATAAACTCGCTAGCCTTCTCCTTATTGCCCTTACCTATAAAATGCTCGGCCTGACGCAAATTATTGCTAAGTTGTGCGTACAGCGACTGGCTCAAAATTCCTTGATCCCGCAGCCTCTCCACCTCAGCCCCCAGCTTACTGGTCGAAGCGCGAACGACGATTTCAAGCGGATCGCCCTGCACCGTCCGCCCCCGCACGGTTACTTCGGGAACCACCGTCACCTTGCCGGGAGACAGCCCTTCCAGCTGTCCGTATACAACTCTCGTGACGTTCGGATCGCTGACGATCCAGCGGCTGGCCTCGGCCGTGCTCAGATCGACGGGGCGACCGTTCATCCAAGAGGCCGATAGGGCGATCGGCTTGCTCGCTCCCCATTCTACCATGCCATCGCCCGCATCGGCGGCGACCGTGCCTAACCGGATCGGCATATAGGCGATATCTTTGGAGTTCGAGGCATAATACAGGCTGCCGTTATGGTCCATGGACAGTACCGTGGTCGATTTGGCGAATTGTTCGTAGTCCAGCGTCTGCGGATCAATGACGGTCACCGACAAGCCAACGTTCGTATAGAGCAGTCCGTCTGCGCCGAAGATCAAGTAGATCGGCCTCCACTGGCTTTTGTCGGGAGCGATATTGTATATAACTCTGCTTTTGACCACTTCCAGCGTATCCGGATCAAGAGCGAATATCGTGCCGAGGCTCGCCCCCCAGAGCAGTCCGTCTGGCCCGAATTCCAGATCGCCGATGACCAGAGGGCCCTCCAGTCCCGGTACCTCAAGGGTCCGCTCGAGCAATTTCTGTTCGCCCGCTATATCCCACACGAACAGTTTCGCTTCCGTTTCCGTAGGATTTATGCCCAGACCGCCGAATATGGACGTGCTCCCGTACAGCTTGCCGTCCTTATGCGCCAAGCCGATTACGCTCTGGTTCGGCACGACGCGGCTATGGTCGTATTCCTTCCACGTTCCGTACGTGCTGTCGTACACGGTCAGCGAGCCGCCAAGCTTGCCGTACGCGGGAATTGTCCCGGTGAACAGCTTGCTGCCAGCCGTTTCAAAAATGAACGGCCGGTCTTGCCCGGAGACGACATGCTCCAGATGCGGGTTATCGGTCGGCTTGCCTACGAAATTCCACGGCTCCGCCGGGTCATATTCATAGAGGCGCGCCCCGGCATATACGCCGAAGTACGCTTTGCCGTTCAAGTAGCCGACACCTTCGATCTGATGCAGCCCCTCCCCCTTCACGTCGAACCGCTCGTAAACCGTATTGTACACCGACACCCCTTTATGATACCCCCCGATATACAGATTGCGGTCGGGACCGTAGCTCATCGTCTGGATAGACACTCCTTGGGCATCCATATCCAGCTTAGGTATTTCGACTACGCCGCTTTGCGGATCGTAGATGAACGATTCGCCGTCCAGCGTAACGCCGAGCAGAACCGTATGTCCCGCCATGGAACCTGAGGCCGGAACTCCCCAAGCAAGTGCCTTGATATCCGAGTCCTTCATATAATCCGGCAAAGACGCCATCTCCGTACGGGCATTCGTATTCAAATCGTAACGGAACAGCTTATCGAGATACTTGTAGTAGAAGTAACGCCCATCGAGAGGATAGGGGGAGGAAATATCTCCGCTGTACGGAAAGCCGCCGATCGTTTGATGCGTCGTTTCGTCGATCACGAAAGCGAATCGGCTGCTTTCTACAAAAAGCTTGCCGCCGTAAATTCGCGAGTCCTGGATAAAGGTGCCTTTACTCGTTGTTGGAATTTCGAGCTTAGCTCCTGTTTCGCGGTCATACCGGACAAGCATTCGGGTTTCGGTGCCGTTGTAAGGGCCGACTCCGACGTATAGGTACTGGTCGGTCACCCCGACACCCTGTGCGTAGTCTTTTCCTTGCTTCATATTTCCAAGATCGCGGATCACGCCGGTCCCGACCGCATATTCGAACACATGGCCCCCCGGATAAGTGGCCCCGTACAAATAGTTGCCGTCCGGAGAAGGCTGCAGCGACCAGACGAATCGGCCGGAAGGATTGACGCCGAGATCGGTGAGCGTTTGCGAGACCGGGTCGTACTTGTAGAAGCGGCCGTTGTTAGAGCTGGCGAAATAGACGTTGCGGTCCGCCCCGATCGTCATCGCCCATACGATATTCGTCCCCGGGACTTGCTGGGCGAATTTCCGCTCACCGGTCCAAGCATCAAGCGCATAAAACGTACCGGGTGCGCCATTGGAGAAGAAATACGTCTCCATCTGGCCGTCCGCCGTCTCCCCAACGGCGGCAGCCTGCCCCAGTTGAAGCGGTACCGCATCCGGAATGAGGACAGGGTCGTCAAATTTGCCGCGGAAATTCGAATCTCTGCGCTCCAGCTTTACCTTATCGAAGTACACGTCGCACAGCTCGGCCGCTCCGCAGTATAGCAGCACCCGAATGTAGGCGGTTCCGGCTGGTAGCGTACCGTCGGTTTGCAGATCGAACCATGCTCCGTTCGTCGGTCCGATATACATCCCGTCCCGGCTAATTCTTTGGCCGGAAGCGTTCAAATATTCCAGATGCATCTGCCCGCCGCCGCTGACGACATTCACCTTGGAGGTCGCCCTGAATATTTCTCCGGGCAGAGCCGGAACAGATGCGCTGTATACGCCGCCGCTTTTATCGGTCCATACGTCTTGGATACGAAGCGAATAGGTCCCCTCCACCCGCAGTTGGCTGTCTAACGAAGCTTCCGTCCCGACATAAGGCGTCCAGCCGGGAATCGCGGTGCTTCCCGGGTTTTGCTCGAAACCTCCGTTGTGCAACAAATCTCCGCTGGCGTAAGCAGGCACAGGTCCCGATACGGTGAAGACGGAACTTACTGAAACGATCAGAAGGATGCATAGAGCTAATCTGCCGAACAGGGTGTGTGCCGTTTTCCTCATTCCAAACACAACCTTTCCCGAATTCGAATAGGCTACGCCTTTTAACACGCTTCCGTCTGGATGCCTTTCTCTGCTTGCCGCGATCATCTAGCCTGACTAAAGCTCGTATCTCCAGAGCGCCGAATCGTCACACAAGTACAAATGACCGTCCGCCCCCTTCGTCAAATACCGGTAACCGCTGGCGAGGAACGTCCATTCCATCGTAGTAGGCTGAATTCGAAAAAACTGCCTCTTCGCGTTCGTCCCATACACGTTGCCATCGCTCCCGATCGTCAGGTCGGCGTCGGCCCATACCGTCTCTTTCGCAGCGTTCCGCTTCAGCTTCTCTTCCAGGTAACAAATCGCTCCGGTTTCCGGATCGAATTTGAATAAATGGTCATCTGCGACGCCCCAGATGTAACCGTCCGGACCGTTAAGCAGACCGCTGACCGTACCACGGCCGGGTACCGGGACGATCTCGAGCGCTTTCTCGCCGGTTGCCGGATCGATGGCGAACAGCTTTCCTCCGTTTTCCGTCGGACCGCTGGTACCCAGCCCGCCGTATATCGTAGTGCCGCCATAGACGAGTCCGCCCCGATGAAGAAGCGACACGACGCCTTGATTGTGCACGAGGTTTGAATACACTTGCAGAGCTTTTGTCGCGACATCGTATACCGCTAACGCCCCTTGAAGCGAATGCGTATCGGGTACGGTGCCGATGAACAGCATGCCCAGCGGCTCTACCCCAAGGATCGCAAACGGCCGGTCTTGCCCGTCCTTCATTAAATTCCACAGCTTGCGCGGGTTTTGGGCGCTCCAAGCTTGGCCGGGGTCATATTCGCATAATCCGGCACTGCCGTAGATCCCGATATACACGTTTCCACGGAAACTGGAAATCGACTCGGCTTGGCCGAATTCCCGCGTTTCGGAGAACGTCCCCGACCTGCTGTCGTACGTAGCGAAGCCCAGCATATAACCGCCGACATAAACCTGTCCGTCCTCTCCTCCGTACATGCTGCGAATTTGCACCGGCGTCCCCTCATAGCGGAATCTGGACTCGGCCGTTCGTCCGGTAGACTTGTTGTATAGGAGAATGCGCCCGCCCTCCGTGGACGATACCATTGTAAAACCCGGCCATTCCGGATGCTCCAGCTCCATAAATTTGGCATCGTAATGGTGAAGCGCTTTCACCGTCTCGTCCGGAAACTTATCGCCAAACGTTCGGGTCCTGGTGTTGTACGAGCGTAACACTTGGCCGCCCATATACACATGCTCCTCGTCGCCTGGCTTTACCGCCACCGTTTTGCAGCCGAGTCCTATGCCGCTCTCCGGGTCATAAAATTCAACCGTATTCGTCGCCGTATCGAGAATCAGCAAATGGTCGGGTTTGCTGAGACGGATAAACAGCTTGCCAAGCCCATAGCCCATGCAAAACACCGAGTGGTAGCGGGAATAATCGTGCGGAAGAAGTTTAGCGAGCAATTCCTCCCGCTGCCCGGTAGCGAGGTCGATGCGGACCAATCGGGCCGTTTGTCTGCCCAAGCCGGCATAAAGCGCATGGTGGACCGGATCGTACACAAGCGAGTCGAGATATTTCTCCTCTTCGTGCAGCCGTCCCAGACTGGACACTTGATTGGAGTGAGGATCGTAGCAGAACAAAGTGGCGCTCGGGTACGTTCCCGTATAGATTTTACCGTCGCGGCTTTCCGTCAAATAGTACACAACCGTTTCATCGCCAAGCTGTCCGAGATCCGTCAGCTCCCCGCTGCCCAGTATATACCGATAGAGCCGGCCATTGCCATAAGTCCCTATGTACACCGACCCGTCGTTCGCCTGCAGCAGTCCCCAGGCCCCGCTCACTCCAGGCATGCGAATAGAGGTACCTACTTCCGCTGTCAACGCATCTACGCTAGCGAATACGGTGCTGTCGTTCGCTCCTTTGATAACCGTATAAATGACGACCCTTCCGCGCTCATCGCGCCCCACCGCACAACCGTTGTTGATGATTAGATGCAAAGGCGTTCCCAGGTTAGTCATAGTTCCCATAGTCTGAATCCTCCGATGTGAAAATAAGAGTCTGCTCTGTTTTCAGATGTTGTGTCGGCTTGTTTGCTTCAACAACGTTATTTGATTCTACCGAGCTTGAAGAACATCATGATGGCAGCCCCCCCTTTCTAACCGCGCTGGTAAACCAAATATTAAATATTGGTTTCCTTTGGTATACAAAAAGTATAGGTCCGCTCATTTTCGTTGTCAATTACTTAAATAAGTCCGTAATTAGTGGTTACGCCTGCACTATTTAATAAACCTAAGGATACTAAAAAATTAGCCAAGTATTCGTAGGCTCGAACGAGGAAATGAACCTTTCATTCGCATACCTCCCTCCAACCGTACGTTTCCCCCGGCTCCTTTCACTAAAAAACCACTGAACCAAAGGTCAGTGGTTAGTTGCGTTGAATCACGATCCACAACATTTCTTGTACTTCTTACCGCTCCCGCACGTACAGGGATCGTTCCGGCCGATCTTTTCAATTATGACTGCCGGATTCGTCTTCGGTTTCTCGTAAAGCGCACTGCGTTCTATCCCGGAGTAAAAGTCTGCCTTGACATTGGGTTGAAAACAAGCCCATCCTTGCAATTCCTCGATGACGTCTGTAATAAGCTGATATTTGTAATCTTGCCCGCTCTCCCGCAAGACGGCTTCTTTCGTTCTCTTTAGGGTCCTACGGACATCGTCCATACCGATCATCATCGTTTCTACAATCCGATCTTCATACAACCGCTGAATATCCTCAGCAACCTCTTCCGGATAAAGGTCAACACAACAGCATACGATCTCTGCGTTCAGATAATAGCTGTCCTCCGAACGCTTGTCGTTCAACAACTGCTTGAAATAGTCCATGACGAACTCTCTGGAGAGCTGACCGTCAAAAACCAAAATGACTAAAGCGACTAACGCTTGCCCTCGCGCATACTCATACGCTTCGGTGTTTTCGACCAATTGCTGCAGCAAATCGATTTCCCCGTTGTAAGTGGAGGCGAGTGCCCGGCCTACACCTTCCGTAATGGAATCGTCAAAAATCTCTTCACAAATCCCGCCGGGCTTAGACAAAATCTCGATCAGGATCGGAAATAAGGCTTGTTCCCGAAATTGTGCCAACAAATAAAAAGCGTAAATGAAATCGATCCGTTCCGGACGTTCGATCACCTTCTCATAATCTTCGTTCAGATCGTTCATGATTTGAAGCAGGTGAGGAATAGCCTCCTCTTTCCGTTCGATGATTTGCTGCAGTTCCTGGCGAGGAAATGTACCCTCGTTATACCGAATGGTTTGCATGATCTGTTCCATAGCTGTTACTCTCCTATTCCAAATTGAAGGGCTGCGCACGATTTCCGATAACAGACAATCTCCTAGGTTTCCTGATTGATTCGACACAAACGGCGCATATCCTGTATATTCCGGCATAATCGACCAACGAATGGATTGCGAATTGGGGGCAATTCCTTCATATGTAGAAATAATGAAAAGGCAGCCCCGAAGCTCTACGCTCCCAGACTGCCTGATCCGACATCTCCTTACTTTCCCAGCCTCGCAATACTAGAGTTGAACTCAAAACCATCCGCGCCTATAGCGTGCCAGCAGCCTGACCGACCCATGCGGCCAGCTGTTCGGAAGGGACCGTGTCCCCTTTGCGCAGCTTCAACGTTTTTCGTTCCGCAGGGCCTTCGAACATGCCTTCCGGAAGCTCCAACGCGGCGGCATTAAAAATCGTGAAGCTGACGGCGTCTTTCGATGTCGAAATGACAGCGGCATATTTCCCGTTTTTCAGGAAATGGGGTTTCTTATACTGAATACGTTCAAGCGCATCGGGGATCGCCTGGTGGACAACCTCGCGTAGAGAAACGGACAGTTCGCGGTGCCACGGTTCTTTTAAAGCCTCAATAAAATCGGTTACTTCTGGATTCATCCTGCACAACTCTCCTTTATTTCATGGGATTAAAGACGTTCTGGCAGCGGCTGAACCATCTTCTGGAGCATATCGAGCTGGTCCTGCAAATCGGCTTCCATCGCCCGGATTCTTGGCTCCCGCCACGCATCCGCAGGCTCTTCGAGTCTCCGCAGCTCGATCTCGTACTCGCCGGGGCCCGCCGGAACCGGCATCCGGAGCGCCCAGTTCAGCGCCTCGTCCTCCGACTGCACCTCGATCAGGGCATATTCCGCCATAAGCGCAGTATCGGTTGGAAAAGGGCCGGTCTGCAGGCTCGGCTCTCCTCCAAGCGCGGAATAGGTGATCCTCACTCCGCTTGTGCTGGGCCGCAGCTCTTCCGCAGCAAGCAGCACACCGGCTTGCGCCATCGACTGCCGGCACGTCTGCCTGGCCTCGGCATACTCCCGGCTGGGCTCTACCCCCGCCTCCGAGTACCCCGTCGCCTTGATCATCAACATAAATCGCATTTTGGTCCCCTCCTTCCGGGAAAAGGCTTCAGGCGGTAGTGGCCGCCGACTCCGACTCTCTTCCCTTTGCTACTACGACGAACGGGAACCCTTCAAATCGACAAGCAACTTAAAAAATTATTCGGTAGGAGCGGATCGGCATTCCTCCGCCCGGTTCAGCAATAACGCTCGTTCGCGCTCATTCCGTGTCATCGCTGCCGCACGCTCGAATTCCGCGTAGGCTTCGGCGTTCCGCCCCAGCTTCGCCAGAAGATCGCCGCGTACGCTCGGCAGCAGATGATATGCTTGTAAGGAAGGCTCCTTATTCAGCCTGTCCATGATCTGCAAGCCGAAGGCCGGACCAAACGCCATCGATATTGCCACCGCCCGGTTTAATTCGACGATCGGTGAAGGCGCGACCCGCGACAGCGCCTCATACAAAGCGGCTATACGAGGCCACTCCGTCTCGGCCGCACTCCTCGCCTGTGCATGACAAGCGGTAATCGCGGCCTGCAGCGAATAAGGGCCGAGCGGCCGTCCGAGCTTCCGGCATCGTTCCAAGGCGGCCAAACCGCGGCGGATCAGCAGCTGGTCCCACAACGCGCGATTTTGATCCATCAGCAGAACGGGTTCGCCCTTGGCGTTCACCCGCGTTTTCAGCCTTGAGGATTGAATCTCCATGAGAGCGACGAGCCCATGAACCTCCGGTTCATGAGGGGCGATCTCGGCAAGCACGCGTCCCAATCGGAGCGCCTCCTGACAGAGCAGCGGGCGAACCCATTGATCTCCCGATGTGGCCGAATAACCTTCGTTGAACATCAAATAAATCACTTCGAGCACAGCGGACAGCCGGTCCTGAAGCTCCTCGCCCGCAGGCACCTCGAAGGGAACACCTTCGCGGTTCAACGTTTTCTTCGCACGGACAATCCGCTGGGCAATCGTCGATTCGGCGGTGAGGAACGAACGGGCGATCTCATCCGTCGTGAGTCCGCACAACAGACGAAGCGTCAGGGCGACCCTCGCGTCCTGCGACAACACCGGGTGACACGTCATGAAGATCAGACGAAGGAGATCGTCGCCGATCTCCTCGCCTATCGCTTGCTCGATATCTTCTTCGGTATACCCGTCCACCGTGCGGGCGATCTCCGCGTACTTCTGGTCGCGCAGCTTCGTTCTGCGGAGAAGATCGATGGCGCGTCTCTTAGCCGTCGTCATCAGCCAGGCGCCCGGATTGTCCGGGATGCCGCTAGCCGGCCACCGCTCCAGAGCGATGACCAGAGCGTCCTGGGCCAGATCCTCCGCCAGACCGACGTCCCGCACCATTCGCGTTAACCCGGCGATCACCTTTGCCGACTCCATCCGCCAGATCGCGTCGATCGTTCGGTCGGTACGGGAGCGGTTCACGCTTGTTTCTGCTCCTGAACTTGCTGGCGAAGCGTCGCTTCTTTTGCCCGCGTCTCGGGATCGGCCATCAAGTCCTCCACCTCGAATACCTGTCTGAGCTCAATCTCTCCCTGTCCGTAACCGTGAGGGTCCGGCATGCGAAGCGCCCATTGGATCGCTTCCTCCCGCGATTTGACCTCAATCAGCGTATAACCCGCGATAATCTCTTTCGTCTCGGTAAAAGGACCGTCCACCACCTTCGGCTTGCCACCGGGTTCCGGGTACGAAATCCGGATTCCGTTCGAGCTGGACATCAAGCCGTCGGCCGCGAGCAGCACGCCGGCTTTCACCAGCTCCTCATTGTACTTCTGCATCGCTTCAATCAGCTCCTGGCTCGGCATCACGCCCGCTTCCGAATCGGTCGTAGCTTTCACGATCATCATAAATCTCATCT
Source organism: Paenibacillus sp. MAH-35 (assembly GCF_058135425.1). Classification (NCBI taxonomy): domain Bacteria; kingdom Bacillati; phylum Bacillota; class Bacilli; order Caryophanales; family Paenibacillaceae; genus Paenibacillus; species Paenibacillus sp. MAH-35. The sequence continues at coordinate 24,319 of NZ_JBYUPU010000028.1, read as the reverse complement.
TCATTACCTCCCGCGTTTTGTTGAGCCTCGTCCACCCGTTACGATTGCCCGGGGACATCGGCTTCTATCTATACGACGAACCGATGATACCTAAATCGACAGCCGCTGTTTCTTGATTCCTACCCTATAGGTTCGGCAGCCAAAAGCCAAGTTCCTGTCGCACTTCATTGCAGCCTATACCCTGGAGGCTTCAGCGTGGAAGCGGGCCGCAAGAGCCGACACCCACCCGAAAGCTACCACCCCCGCACTCCCCATAATGACGCCCATCCAACTATTCATTCCCATGCCCGATATAATCAGCAAAGGAGCAAGGCAGGCCGTCGCGATCGAGTAAGCTTGCCATCCGCGCTCTCCCCGTGCCGCAAAGCGGCGGGCAAACACGATACTTGCCGCAATCAGGCAAATAAAGGCGGTAAAGAAAGCCAAAGAATGCACCGCTGCTTCTCCGCTCATCGATGTCGGCATCCCTTCCGGGGCACCGGACGGAAAGCCGAGACCCGGGTCCGGGCGAAACATCCCCGCCGCCATCATACCGACCCCATAGATTCCGATCAGCAGCGCCCCCCACGTCCCGCCTCTGCTCCCCCGCAGGAAACTGCGAATCCCGACGGCCGCGAGCACAGCGAGCAATCCGGTGAGTATGAAATTAGAGCTCTGAATCCACCCCATCTCCCCTAACGTTAGCGTGCTGATCGCGTGACGCCTAATATCGAATCCTGAGCGGGTAATCACTTGAGCGATCGCTGCCGCATAGAACAGGGGCGCACTGATCACCCCGCCGGCCAAAAGCAACCTAATTACGTTGGTATGACTCTCTTTTGCGTATGTTTTTTGCATAAGAATCCATCCTTTCTTCTCTCATTTCGCAGCGCCAGTATCGCCCTTAAAAAATGCCGCCAGTTCCGCCGCAATCCTCTTCGCATCGAGCTTCTTCGTGTGCCCCAGTCCTTTTTTGCTAAGCAGCTGTGCGTTCGGGAGCACGTCCGCGAGAGCTTGAGCGCCGCGGCGCAGCGAAAGCGGACTCTCCGTCCCCTCCAGCACCAGCGTAGGCATCGTGACACCGCTCCGTAAGCGGGCCGGCAGCGGTTTCCCGTCCATATAGCCGTCCATCAAGGCCGCATCGTAGGGGAGCGTGTGCGCGACGGCCATCAGCTTCGACCATACGCCGGGCATGAGTCGCATCATACCGACTACAAACGAAGGCGCACCCATCCCTTGAGTCATAAAATACTTGATGGCCTCCGCCCGGCGGTCTGCCGCGATATGCCCGGTAACCTGCTTGACGAAATCCGCCGGAGGTTTACGATCCGCCGCGTCGACTACGAATGGCGGCTCATGCAGCGCCAGTTTCGTAATAGGCACCCCTCTCGCCGCCGCTTGAAGGGCAAGAACGGCTCCGGAAGACAATCCCCAGACGTAGGCCGTGCCGCCGGCTTCATCGATCATCGCCTGAAGATCCTCGATCTCGCGCTCGATCGCATAGGGCATCGTGTCACCGCTGTCCCCGCGTCCGCGCCGGTCGTAGTTGTACACCGTGAAGCGCTCCGACAAAAGGTTCGCCAGTTGCACCTGCCCCGGGAATTTCCGGTAGCTGAACGCTCCCGCTACGAGAATGAGCGCCGGGCCTTGGCCGACCTGATCGTAGGCAATTTTGGTGCCGTCTTTGGAAGTTACTGTGTTCATTTTGTATATCTCCTTTTCGCTATGTTCATGATGGATGGGCTGTGGCGGAATGCTGCAATTTCCGCGCCTTTATAAAGACGACGAACAGCTTAAGACAAAATCGACACTGTCGATAAAAAAAATTAGAAAAATATGATTAGGTCTCCATTAACAGTCCTTACTTATTCTATAAAAGGAAAGATAGCGAAGGAAGAACCCCTCGCTATCCTCGGAAAAGACGACTAATTACATTGGTACTGTAACCATCGAATAAATATTTCGTGCTTCCGTTTGGTGGTAATTATTCGATCCGTTTTGTTTGAAGCTAATTTGCGTGGAACCTCCGCCATCCAAGTTGATGGCCATTGTGCAACCAAATTTATCCTTCATCACCGTACGCACATCCCAGATTGTACAACCCTTGGTGCTATCCCAAAGGTTACTTCCGTCGAAGATTGCGCAAAGAACAACTTTATTAGCACCCTTATACCCGATTGCGGTTCGCGGTCGGTTGGAAGTTAAGGCTGGAGGTGTTTCGTCGCCGATCAGTGTGTTAAACTGGGATTCGGTCAGAGTAGAACCAACGTAAAGGCTAATACCACCAATTGCCCATTTAATGTTCGAAATATTTACCGTGTAACCGTTATGAGAGATGTTATTATTCGAATCAAACTGAAACACTTTTTTCTCAAAAAGAAACGTTCCATCTGGCAGGTTATTATTCAGTTTTATCAGTGTCCCACGGCCGGCTGAAACGTTCCACTGATTCATATGCCCGGCATAACGAACACTTGCTCCACCATTTATAGCGATCCCTGTCAAATCCCCAGTTCCCATATCGAAGAAGGTGCCGTTTACTCCATAGTAACCCGAGCTTCCGCACGTTTTTGCCCCAACATTTCGAACCGTAACTTCATTCATGTCAGCTTCCAACCATTTCAAATGAAGGGACTTTCCGTTCGCCGTATAAGCACCGTAATCATAGGTTGCTGCCATTATTGATTCACCTCGTTTTTGGATTTGAAATTAGAAGGGCCCTTTCTAATCTCATTTAGAACGCTACCGCTTATCGTTCTGCTTACTAAGGTGAATAAACGTCTCTTTTATACAACCTTTTTTAATTATTGAAGTCTTATATATGGAAGTACCAATGAGGAGAGTGATGGCAGATGAAAAATGGATTTAATCGTCCGATCCTGCTGATGTTGTTCATACTGGCCGGAATGTTCTTATTATCTGGATGCACCGAAGATAATAACTTGTCCTCGCCTTCAACTAAAGAGATACAACTGCAACAGCGAATCGCTGAGTTGGAGAAGCAACTGGCAGAAAAGCAGGTGGATGAGGGGCCTAAATCTGCAGAGGGTTATTCGGAGGAAATGGAAAGAAATAAGCAGTTGCTTGCATGGTATGAAGACACTCTTACCAAACTTACCCGTACACCGAAACCGGAATATGAAATTATAAATTCAACGGGAATCGAAAGCGTTGTGTTCGTAAAAAATGCACCGAGCGATTATGGGGCCCGGGGTATATTCCTTATCCGGCTGGCACTTGAGTTTCCTGAAGGCGAAGAGGTCGCTTTTTGGCGTGATCTAAACGCAGCAAAAGAATATGCAACTAACGGAACTGCTAACGAGGGTGAGAAACAAAAGCATATGCTTGGCCAAATCAGTCAGATAAATGGAGAGTACGTCTTAGAGCAATTCGGAAGCACCTCCGGACCGGCACATATACGTTTTGGTAAATTTAAAAATTAACGGAGTAACAGCGAGCCGCCTTTCAGGAAACCTGAAAAGGCGGCTCGTTTGTTCTAGTTGCCGATTCTATCCGGACAACTCGCACTGCTAAAACAAGTTGGTTTCTATTTGGCATAAGAGTATTTCCTAACCACCTTTAATCCTAATCCCTCTTCACCCTCCCCTCTCTCGTACATTTCTTACTTTGAATCGTAGTTGATTAAGGGTGATCAAACCTGACGATAAACTCCCACCTCCATCAAACTTTACAATATTTACATTTATTTCTTGGTAGGGTGATATTTAGTATTTTATTAATAAGGAACGTATGTTCCCATAAAATTTTGGAAGGAGGTTGTGTTTTCGAATTTATTATCACTTTATTTTCCAAGGGAGGGGTTATTATGAATAATCGAGCGGATTTATTGAATCAGTTTTCTAGACACTATGAATGGTCGCTGATCAAATACATTAGCTCAACCATAAAATTCAGCGCCATTGATTACTATCGAAAGAAAAGACGAGATGAAAAATTTATTTCTTTTCCTATTTCAAGTGACACTGAAAATTTATTACTGGATCAATCCTGCTTGTCTGACAACTTCTTAGGTGACGGATTTTTGGAAAACGACGATGTCTATAAAGCACTATCCCGGCTTACCGAAAGGCAGAAAATCATACTATACCAGTACTACTTTGAAGGGTTTAATGATACGGAAATTGCAAAACATTTAAAGGTTTCCCAACAAAGTGTTTCAAAATCGAGAGCTTCGGCATTAAAAAAAATGAGAGGAATGATAGAACATGGACGAGACTAATCAGTTCGCATACGCTATCACTGCAATAGGTAACTTCGGCTTCCCCATTGTTATTACTTCCTACCTGTTGATTCGGTTTGAAAAAAAGCTTGAAGCATTAAATCATACGATCCAACAATTAAATCAATTAATCTGTGAGCAAACAGAAAGGAAGTGAACTTTCAATGAGTCTGATCCACCTGATGGAACAAGCTCAACACGGTAATAAAGACGCTTTGTTTGAGATTATTAACAATTTTAAACCAGCTATATTAAAAGAAGTCAGAAAAGCCAATCCGGTGGATAAGGACGATCTCGAACAAGAAATCGTAATAAAAGTCATTAATGCTGTCCTATCCTATAAAACAAAACCAACCTATACACCAACTTCCACATTAAACTAGCCAATTTATTGGATGAACGGAAGCTCCTGTTTAGATATTACCGAAGTTGAATTACGGTCTAGGCATCGTAACCTTCAAGCGATTTCTTTATTACGATGCCTTTTTTGCATTTACCATCTTTCATCGAAATGACCATTCTCAATCCCTTCTATCTCCCATAGTATAAATATACATCCCTTCCTTATAGCGGTCACTCCGATTTTTCATTTCGGTTTCGGACGGGCACATCTACAATACTCAGCTGAATCCCATTTTCACACTGGATCTACTCTATATATTTCCTTTGTTTCACAACTTTTTCTCCGGTATTTGCGTTTATATTACATACGGGGTGGAAGGGGAGGAAATCGTGCTCTTAAGAGGAGTTATCGTCTCATTCGTTGCCACAACAATACTTTATTTCTTATTACCAATTATTTATATCGATCCTGTTCGCTGGATGAATTATTCTAATTCAGTTTCTGAATGGCATATCCAATATATGCTAAGAATGATGGTTGCCATGATTGTCAGCATCCCTGCAGGGGTAGCTTTCGGATGGAAACGGAAAATGAAAAAGTTGTGGTTCATCGGATATTTGTTAGGTGTAATTCTCACGCCGGTCATTATAGGATTAAGCTATATGGTGTATTTTTACTTTGCCATTGCTCCTTAATAGTAAAGAGCGAAGAACTTCATCTTACGAGAAGCTCTTCGCTCTTTAACTTTTTACGATTTATTAATAAGAATGACGATATTCCAAATTTTTCGGCCGTCACCATCCTCAACAAAGATGTTTACATTATCATTTTTCAAGCATCGCATTTGTGCGGATCCGCTTCCGTCAAGGAAAATACCATCGAAGCATCCTTCACTTGTTAGATAACTCCTACACGCATAAAGACTCGAAACACCTTTTGAAATAGTAAGAAATGCATAGTATTGTCCACCGCTGATTTTAAGCCCCAGACACGATCTTGCAGTATATGCAACATTAGGAAAGAGTGCGGTCCAATCTTCAGATGCGTGTACGGTATCTTTCCATGTCGTATCGCTAGTAATGCCTAGGGACAAGCTCCCTCCACCAATCATTGCTTTGTATCGATGGTTATGCCCAAGCTGGTTTTTTACATCATCGATGGACGTTGCCCGTACGATCCCTGCTTTTAAATTGTAATTGTCAAAGTAGTCCTCGAAAATAACTACGGTGCCACGAGATTTATTCCCGTACGCGTTAGTTGATCCATGGTCTCCATAGATGCTGCTCCAACCAATAGAAAGGGATTCTGTCGGCGGATTGCTATAACCATTCCCGGGATAGAAGAAGCCGCCATTCATTCCGTAATCATTGACAGCTGTAATGTTATCCGAGATCTTCCTTGTAGTAATATTGGAAACTGGAGTCACAATGTAGAAAGAAATCGGTGGTTTCCTTAAATACATGATTAATCGCCATGAGCATTTCCCTCCAACTATTTGATTTCCCGACGAGATAGATAGCCCTCCTGTTTATCTCGAACAGTCAGGTATCGGCCGGTTACTAGTAAAGTGTTTAGAGGGTATCCGGCAACAACCTTTTCGAAAAAAAACGTTAAAAACGCAAAAACAAAACAGCCCGGAAGCATAAGCTCCCGGGCTGCCTTGTCTGCAATCACCTTTACTTAACCAGCTTAGATAAAACCTGTATCGCTTCCGCGCGGGTCAGCTGCCCTTGCGGGACGAACTGTCCGCCGTCGCGGCCGTTCAGAAGACCCAGCGCTGCTGCGTGCCCAACCGCGTCTCGAGCCCATTCGCTCATCTGGTCCGCATCGGCAAACGAAGTCCCGGCGGACGCGCCGGTAAGCTTGCCGGATTGGTACTCGTAAGCGCGAACGAGGATGACGGCCATCTCCTCCCGGGAGATCGTCCGGTCCGGGGCGAACGTCCCGTCGTCGTAGCCTCCGATCAGACCGGCCTTGACCGCCGCCTGAACGGCGTCTTCGTACCAGCTGTCCGCCGCTACGTCTCCGAAGGAAGCGGCGCCCGGCGATGCCGGCAGCTTCAAGCTTCGCGCGATCAAGGCGATGAACTCGGCCCGCGTCACGTCAGCATCCGGAGCGAACCGGTCGTCGCTCACTCCTTCGGCGACCAGCTTCGACGCCATCGTTTGAATGACCTTCGACGCCCAGTGAGTACCGGCCACGTCGGTGAACGTCTTATTCAACTCCAGCGCGATATACCGCCCCGGTTCGGTTACTTGCGCAGTCAACACGCCATTCGCCAGCTGCCCGCCGACATATTCCAGTTTGCCGTCCTCGGACAGGCGATACAGATGCGTCAGCTCCGGCCGCCCGCTGCCCTGGACGTTAACGGACACGACGATCGGCTCGGCGAATTGCTCCAGCCGGATCGTTCCTTGGCTCGTCGCCGCTGTAACCTGCACGTCCATCCATGCCGACCGTGCCGTTACTAACGCATGCCGCTGCTCGCCGATTTGCTTGACCGCCTGCGACGTTAACGTCTCGTCCGCTTTGGCCAGCGATACGTTCACAGACTGTATCCCGCCCTGAGACGAACCGGCCTTCTGCTGCAACTCCGCGAACAATGGCGAAGGCAGCGACAAGCTCGCGTGAGGAGCGGCGATCGTCAGAAGTCCTTGCTCTTTAAGCAGCTCGGCCACGTTAGCCGGCAATTGCACCTGTTCCGTCTTCTCCTGCACGTTCACCTGCAGAGAGCCGTTGCTTTGCGGGATCAGATCGCTGCTGCCGACAACCCGCGTCTTCTCTCCGTCATCTCCAGGGGAAGGCTGTTGTCCCCCTCCGATCGGCGCGCCAGGTCCGGCCGGCGGTGTCTCCGTTTCATTCGGCTCCTCCGTCGGAGGCGTCGTGCCGTCATCCTTCTGCTCCCACACGATCCGGTACACCCGTGTCGATTTGCCGTCGGTGCCGACGACCGTTATTTTCGCTTCCTCCCCGCTTTCTTCCACCTGAACGGCTGCCCCCGGCTGAGTCGCCGTCGCTTGAACCGTATCTTTGGAAGCCGCAGGAAGCTTGTAAGTTGCAATTCCCGGGGAGAACCCTGGGACCCCCTCGCCTTTCACGGTGAGCGAGGACAATGTTGCATCGGTCTGCGGTACGGCGATCCGCGCCAGGTCGGTTCCCGCATCCGGCGCATAATAAATGCTGCCGTCCACCCCGATCGACATGCTGTTCAAGAAGTCATTCACAATAATTTTGTACTGCAGCGTCTCGGGATCGATCACAATGATCTTACGCGCCAAAGTCGTATACAACATGCCGTCCGGCGCCCAACGCAGATGGTAAGGCAGCCATTTGCTCGTGTTGTAGGAGCTCGGGCGGATCATTTTGCTCTTCACAATCTGCTTGGTCGTCACGTCCATCGCGAAGATCGTACCGTCCACGACTCCCCACAACAGACCGTCCGGACCGAACGAAATCTCGCCGATCATCTTCGGCGTTTCATCGATGCCCGGGATGTCGAGTGCGAACTCGTCGATCTTCTGCCCTTTTTCCACGTCCCAGACGAACAGTTTCGCTTCCGGCTCGGACGGATCGACGCCCAGCCCGCCCCAGACCGACGTCCCGCCGTACAGCAGACCGTCCTTGTACGCCAGTCCGATAATACTCTGGTTGCGGACGACTTGTTCGTGATCGTACTGCGTCCACTTGTCCGCCTTCTCGTCGTAGATCGCGAGCGCGCCTCCAAGATAGCCGTAATCCGGCACCGTGCCTACGAACAGCTTGTTATCCCCTGACGTGATCGCGAACGGCCGGTCCTGATGCGCGATCTTGTACTCGTAGTTCGGATTCTGGTTCATCACAAAAGGCTTCGTCGGGTCATAGCTGTACATCACCGCCGATACATACGTACCGTAAAACACCCGCTCGCCGAGAAACCCGATCCCCTCCGGCTGTGCGAAGGCCGAGACGTTCAAGTCGATCTGCTTCGTAAACGGGTTGTAGATGCTCATCCCGCGCTGGTAACCGCCGAAATAGAGACGGCCGTCGAAGCCTACCTCGAACGCCTGAATCCGCACCGGCTGCGGATCGATCTCCAGACTAACGAACGTTACGCTGCCATCGGTTGGATCGTACCACATATACTCGCCGTATTGGGTGACGATCGCCAGTACCGTTTGCCCGGCTTTGGCCCCGCTCGTCAGCTTGATCCAGGTCATATCCTTGACGCGTGTCGTATCAGGCAGCGGGTAAGACAGCTCGATCCGCGTGGATTCGTACGTCGTCAGGTCGAACCGGTACAGGTTCGTCAAATATTTGTAGTACATGTACTTCGGATTGGCCGGGTCCGGCTCGGAGATCATGTTGCTGTATTGGAAATTCGCGAGGACCTCGCCTGTGTTCTTATTCAGCACGACCATATTGATCGTACTGACCGATACGAACAGCAGATCCCCGATCACGAACACGTCCGCGACCGGACCGCCGGGACCGCCCGAATGACCCGGAATCGGAACCACTTCTTGCGCGCCGGTATGACGGTTCACTTTCAGCAGCTCGATCGTCGTCCCGAGGCCCGCATACACATAGTCGCCGTCCACCGCGATCCCGCGCACGTACTGCTGCCCTTGCTTCAGAATGCCATAGTTGCGGAACGTCTTGTTCGTGATGTCGTATTCGAATAGTTTGCCGCTCGAGGTGCTGTTGTACGTGCCGCCGTAGATTTTGTCGTCGATCGCCTCGAGATCCCATACCCAGCCGTCGGCCGTGTTGTAGCCGAGGTTCTCGAGCTTTTTCTCCGCAGGCAAGTACCGGTACAGCATCCCGTCCTTCGTCCCTGCAAAGTAGACGTTTTGGTCCGAGCCGACCGTCATCGCCCAGGTCGCTTCCGTATTCGGGATGACCTGGCTGAACTTCCGTTTGCCCGTCTCCGCATCGACCACGTAGAACGTACCCGGCAAGCCGTTGGTTACGAAATAAATCTCATTCTCGCCGAGCGCATTCGTCTGGATGGCGCCCGCTTGCCCCAGGTTCACGTTCACCATCGGCCCGATCGCCTCGGGAGCCGGGTACTCGCGATCCAGCGGAACTTCCGGCGGCGCCGCCGTTACGCTGATGTCGTCCATATAAGCCTCCGTTTCACTCGGCTCGCCGGAGTACAACGCGATCCGGGCAAAAGCCGCTCCCGCCGGAACCGTCGTATACAGCCGCATCGCCGACCATTTATTCGTCCCCAGCGTTACCGAGCCGAACAACCCTTCATCCGTGCGGAGATGAGTCCCGTTAGAAGAATAGTAGTAGATTTGCGGGATAATATTATGCGTCTGACGAATGACATACACGTTCGTATTAATCGTCAGGCTGCTGCCCGGATTCACCTTGAACCGGTCGCTCATGATACGGAACCCTTCCGTCGCCGAGCTGTCTTTGAAATACAAGCTGGACGCGCCGTCCAGCACCGGAGATTGCGCCAATTGGGCGGTCCCGCTGCCAAGCACGATTTCCCAGTTCGGGATGTTGCCGCCGACCAGCGGCGATTCGAAGCTCGGATTAGGCAGCGTATCGGCTACTACAGGCGCGGTGCCGGCGCGCTCAATCTGAACGTCGACGTCGTCCACATAAGCGACCGTCTGCGTCGTTCTGCCGCCGCTAAGCGCCACCACGACATGCGCCGCGCCTTCCTTCACCGTATACTCGCCTTTTACCTGCACCCATCTGCCCGTCCCGATCACAGCCGCCGTCGTAGGGACGCGCAAGTACGAGTCGGTTACGCCGGTCGTCGTCATCTGGGCATTGTAGCCGGTGAATTCCAGCCCGAAGTTCAAGCTGATGTCCACTCCGTATACGTATGCGGTCACCGTCACCTTGTCGCCCTTGGACACCGCAATCGGATCGCTGGATACCGTTAAGGAAGCGTTCGTATCCTTGTTGCGGAAGTACAAGCTGGACGCGCCCGACCGGACGACGGTCTGGTTCAAATTCACATACGTGTCCAGCACGTTCGCCGCCGTCGTCACTTTCCAGCCCGGCAGCGTCCCGTCCGGATTAGCCGCCCGCTCGAAGCCCGGGTTCAGCAAATACGGATGATCCGGTCCAGGCCCTGGCCCAGGTCCGGGTCCAGGGGTGTTCGCACGAACGACAGATACCGCCACATCGTCGACATACGCGACCGTCTGCGTCGTTCTGCCGCCGCTAAGCGCCGCGACGACAAAAGCCGCGCCTTCCTGTACCTCATACTCCGCGCTGATCTGCACCCATTTCCCTTTACCGATCACAGCCGCCGTCGTAGGAACCCGCAAGTACGAGCCGGTTACGCCGGTCGTCGTCATCTGGGCGTTGTAGCCCGTGAACTCCAGCCCGAAGTTCAAGCTGATGTCCACCCCGTACACGTAAGCGGTTACCGTCACCTTATCGCCCTTGGATACCGCGATCGGATCGCTGGATACCGTTAACGAAGCGTTCGTATCCTTGTTGCGGAAATACAGGCTGGCCTGGCCCGAGCGAACCGTGTCCGTGCTCAGGTCCACCAGCGTATCCTGCACCGTCGCGGCCGTCGTCACCTTCCAGCCGGGAAGCGTACCGTCGCCATTGCGGCCCAGCTCGAAGCCGGGGTTGAGCAGCTGCACCGGCTCTGCGGTTGCAGCACTGGCTTTTCCTGTCCATGGAGAAACTGGGAACGCTCCCAAAACAATCGATAAAGAGAGAAACACCATAAATAATTGCTTGTACACTCGCTTGCTCATACCATCACTCCCGTAGCCTGAATGGGTTTATCGCGGCACATCTCCATACTCCTGAGAACGCTTGCGTAAAACACCCTGCGCTGCTGCTCTGTTGCTCTCCAATCCTCTCAAGCGGACAGTCCGTGTTTGGATCGATCGAACGAACGAAATGGTTTGACGCTCCTCCCTATGTACTGTATCATATCTGTATCATATGTAAGTGATTTTATGACAGGACCCGGTGCTTGTCAACTGGCAGTTTCGTTCGGTATGATCGGAGGACGAGACCAGATTTTCCCGGAAAAGAGGTTCCCCATTGTCAAGCAAACCTAGCCGATCGACCTTTCGGGATCGATTGAAAGATATGGTGGATAGCCTGCGGCAGCAGATCGAGAGCGGACAGCTGGAGCCGGACGCCTACCTTCCGGCGATCCCGCAGCTCAGCAAGCAATACCAGCTCAGTGTCAATTCGGTGCAAAAAGGGCTGGAGCAGCTCGTCCAGGACGGGCTGGTCGAACGGATTCCGCGGGTCGGGATTCGGGTGAGAGCGCTCCCCGGCGGGCAGCAGCCGGTTACTTTATCCGTCGGGTATTATCCTTCGATGGCAACCGATATGGATCTCCCTGCGTTGATCGGGCAATTCGAAGCACACCATCCGCACATTCAGGTACGGCTCATCCCGCTGCAATTTTACGATTATCTCGAGGTCGCGACCTATTATCTGGAGAACAACATCGTCGACGTGATCGCGATGAACTATATCAACTTCGGCCAGTTGGCCGAGAAGCTTGCTCCTATCGGCAGCTACTTGCTGCCGCTGCGTCCGGCGGAAGGAATCTACGACTATTTGACCCCTCCTTTTACCTACGAAGGGGAGCTGTACGTGCAGCCGGTCATCTTCTCGCCGGTGGTGATGGCTTATAACAAGCGGCACTTCGCAGAACTCGACTGGACCGCCCCGCCCCGGGAATGGACGTGGAGCCGGTTTATGGAGTTGCTCCATCAGTTGGAGCAGGGCGACAGCGGCAAGCTCGGCTTTTACTTCTACCCGGTGACGGATAACCGCTGGCCGGTCTTTATGCTGCAAAGCGGCTTGACGTTTGGGGAGCTGGACCCCCGGCACCGGGAGGAACAAACGGCCCGGCTGATGGACAGCATCCAGAGCTGCTACGACCTGGTCCACCGCCAGCGCCTGTTCTCGCTCTTGCTGTCCGAGCACGACATCCACGTCGAGCGCCTGTTCGCCGAGCAGAAAATATCGGTCATCATGACCACCTACTTCAACCTGAACAAGCTGCGCGGCACATCGGTCGAATTCGATCTCGCCCCGCTGCCTTACGTGAACGCGCCGAAGACGCTGCTGCTCTCGATCGGCTTCGCCATCAATCGGCACACCCCGAACACTGAAGCGGCCGAGCTGTTCATCCGGCACCTGACCTCAGAGGCCACCCAGCGTTACATGCGCACCCGCACCTACAGCATCCCGGCCCTGCGGCAAGCGGCTGAGCAGCAAGACGACGAACCGCAAGAGGACGAGCAGCAAGATAACGAGGCTGGCGGAGCCGGCATCTACCGCCCGGACAATTACAGACTCTTCAAGGAACTGGAGACGAGCTACAGCTTGCTCACCGACCTGCACATGAGCCAGGAGCAGAAGAGCCGCCTGCAGTCGATCTTTGCTTCTTACTTGATGGGGATCGAGACGCGGGAATCGACGGAGAAGCGGGTTGGGGAGTTTTTGGATGGGTTGGGTGGGTAGAGATCGGATATCAAAATGATTAAGCTTCGTAAACTCTAATCACGCTCTGCCGCTTCGCAACGTCCGCCGGGCTGGGTCTCTATTCTTGGAGACGATTACGGCTGGGGAAATGTCGTTGAAGAAGCGGAGAACGTCTCCTCTGCGCCGACCTATTCAAAGGCTGCAACCGCATGAACCAACGCTGTCAACTGAGTCTATAACGTCTCTGTACTGAGCGTAAATCCTTCGATTACGGCATCTTCGTCGATCTCAATCAGGATGCATCGTTTCCCTTGATAATTCACCTGTCTCACATACTTTAAATCCTGCGGGCTGACCGAAATCGAGGCTACCTTTGTATCGATCTTAATCGATTTTGAAGTGAATTTCGGCATAACGCTGCTTGCCTTCATTTCATAGTTCCGATCGTCGACGATCGTTTGAAACGCGCGTTCCACTTTTTCCGTCGTCACGTTCTCTATGCCGCTTACGGTCAGCACACGTTCCACCTCTTTATAATCCAACTTCGGGGGTTCTTCCTCATCTTCGTTGGTTTCGATTACCTGGTGGATCTCCTCGTACACCTGTGCGAGAGTGGCTACGTCGAGTTGTTCGCCCACCACTTCCTTCACGATGTCTTCGAAAATAGCCCTCTCTTCCATGGCCGTCATGGATCTTTCGGCATTTAAGACCTGTTCGATGAAGTGCTGATCCGGATAATTCGATTTTGCCGTACAATACAGAATGCGGTTCACATCGGAATAGTTATCCGTCACGCTAGGATAAAAGAACCCGTGCTCCGGCGAACTTAACTTGATAATCGGATCTACAATGACATTGTACTTAAATTCCCTCTCCACATAATCGAACAAGAGGGTTTTCTTTTGCTTCTCCGTGGAATTCACGCTGCATAGAATGAACGGATTCGCGAACAGTTCGTCCTTCCCGCTCTCTTCGGCTTCTTCATTTCTGCCCTTGGTCGGCCGGAAATACTGTCCACGAATGAACGTGACTACTGTATCCTGTTCATACTTGGCATCCACCAACATTTTATCCACCAACAGCAGCATCAGGTCCTTCCATTCTTCAGGATCGCCTGTCACCAAACCTTGGTGAAGCAGCACTCGCGTTGGATCCTCTGCTTCCTCCTGAAACTTCAACTCGAACAATTTCTGATCCAATTCTCCGGTCAGCAGTTTTTTGAAATTCCCCATATACAGCTCCTGCTTCTCTCGATCCACCAGAGCAAACGCCTGGCGCTCCCAATGATAGACCTCGTTGCTATCCTTCATAATATACACGTTGAGAATGTCGTCAATAGTCATCATATCGTGATCCAGCTTAAATTGCTTGCGTATATGCGCGATTTCTTTCTTTATCATGATTCGCTAGACAACTCCTAAGAGTAAATTGGTTTTATCAGTATAAACGATATAACAGCCCTTCGCTAGGAGGGCTGTTAATGTTACTTCTCTTCAGTTCCGTTCCAAACCAACACCGCCACACACTCCACATGTGTGGAGTGCTTAATATAGATAAAATATTAGGGGGCAGCTTAAGCCCCTAGCAATAACGGATTTTTGAAATTATAATGGATCGATTATAATGGATCGTAATACTGCCGTCCACTGCAATTTCAATCCGTTCGATCAATCGTTGAAAGAGTTCACGAAGCATTGCCTCGTCTGTGATTTCTAGACTTGCAAACCTACTAATCTCCTCTTGGAACTGCTTCATAATGTCTTCGTTATCCTCTTCTTGGGATATGACCGCCTCCAGTTCCTTTGCCCTTGTTTCCAATTTCTGAATGTCGGAACTTTAATGTTTCATTGCTCATTTTGAATGTTTCCTCATCAAGCGTTTTGCGGGTCAAGTGACGAACTAACTCCATCTGTTCTTGTTGTAATTATTTAAGATCCTTCTGAATCGTTAGTAAATCACTTTTAGCCTGAGACGTTTTCACCCTTGCCTTCTTCAAAGCAGAATCAACAATTGAATCACAATTGAGCACGTTGCCGGACAATTGCAGCATGAGCGAATTCCCCCCAGTTCATTAATTCTTGAACCGGGGGGGCCACTTTATACATTGCTCTTATCTTGAAATATTTTTTTATCAAAAAATAAAAGGATGGTGAAGAGAATGATGCCTAACAACAATATCGATGCTGACGTAATAAACGTAATCATTGTAAACGTGTTCTCCATCTTATAGTACAGAAGCATACTGAGCGGCATAAGTCCGCCACCAATCAGACTGGACCAAGCATGTAATTTAGCTGTTTTTTTCATGCCGATCTCTTTAAATACATAATAGAAAATACCGTATGCAAAAAGAGTTAACCATCCGACAACTAGAATATGGGCGTGACCCGGAACCATTGTATAGTCTTTTCTCCCCGCTATATCCGATCCGAGCATTGCGCCAATCAAAGCATATACTGCCGAAATGCGAATTAACCATTTACTGTAAAACGCCATGTTGTTCTCGCTCCTTTTCAAAGTTCATTCCTTAGGCAATGTAATCAATACACAAGTTCCAACGTCAAGCTCACTTGACACTTGAATGCTCCCCTCATGTAATTCAATAATTTGTTTAACAATCGTCAAACCAAGACCTGTGCCTTCTTCCGTTCTAGAAGTATCTGCTCGGTAGAAACGATCGAACACATGTGGAAGCTCGTCTTCTTTAATACCTATCCCGGTATCTTTGAATTGAATGGTCACGTAAGGACCGCAATCTTCATTCTCGATTTGTATGGAACCATTCGGTTTATTATATTTTAATGCATTAGTAAATAAGTTATCCCATACCGTCTCTAATAAGCTCTTATCACCCTGATAAAGTACAGGAGATATTTTGTAGTAAAGCTCAATCCCTCTTTCTTGGATCCTCCATAGATATTTCTGTGACAAGCTTTTGAGCTGCACATCCAACGAGAAGGACTCCCGCTTCAATCTACGGTTTGACTGATCTAATGAAGTAAGAAGCAACAGCTGTTTCGTTAAAATCGATAGTCGTTTGGCTTCTGTTTGGATGACCAAAGAATAAGCTGATCTTTCTTCTTCTGTAATCGTCTGAGCCCTTAATAAATCCGCATAACCTTGGATGTTGAGAAGAGGAGACTGAAAATCGTGCGACACATTGCTAATGAACTCTTTACGTGACTGATCGTTCTCCTGTAATTGCTTCGTCATTTCATTAAAGCTCTCGGCAAGCTGTCCAATCTCGTCTCTTCGATCAATCTCAAGCATATGATTGTATTTTTCCTGCGAAATTTGCTTCGTCGCTTCCGTGAGCTGCGTAATCGGGCGAATAAGCCGCTTGGCTACGATGAGCATCGCAAGAAGACTAATGACAGCCATCGATACAATCATTCCAGCAAAAATGATATGCACTTCTGTAACCAGCAGATCAATATTCGGTCGCAGGAATAATCCAAAGTTCTCGCCTTCGTATTTAAACGGCAGACCCACTGTGTTTTCAAGCTCATTAGCAAACATTCCGCTCATAAAGATGTAGCTCGGGAAGTCTTTCATTCCGTGATAGATGTTCCCATTAAATACAGATAACTTCGTTGATTCCAGTAAATCTTTTACTTCAAACTCACTCCCAAAAAAATGGGAATAGCCCGATTCGCTTGCAACGTAGAACTGATAGCCGACCTGACCAAGCGAAGATAAATAATGCTCCATATTAACATTTTCATTCGTTTCAATAAACCTAGTAATTTCTTGAGCAATTGCTACATGCTTCTGATCATTGAGCTCCTCAGTAACCTGATAATAGTACATATTCGCCAAGAAGAAGGCGACAATCGTACTCAACAATATAATGAAAATAGTGGTGACGAAAAATTGCCGATAAAGTGTTTTCACGAATTATGAACCTCTAGCTTATAGCCAACACCACGAGTCGTTCTGATTTCGATGTTAGCACGAAGATGAGTTAGACGTTCGCGAACTCGCATCATATGAGTATTCAACGTATGATCATCACCTTCATAGTCATGCCCCCAAATTTGCTCCATAATCGTGCTCCGCTCAACGACATGATTCGAACGACTTGCCAATAAAGCGAGTAATTCAAATTCCTTTAACGGCATGATAACGGAACGCTCACCCGTCGACACTTCAAATATTTTACGGTTAATGGTTACGTTACCTATTTGAATGATCGATTGATATTCCTTTTCATACCTTCTTAATATGACTGCGATGCGAAATAGTAATTCCTTCGGTTCGAACGGTTTCACCACATAATCTTCCGATCCCGCTAGGAATCCTTTTGTTTTGTCCTCTAGTTCGCCTCTTGCTGTTAGGAGGAGAACAGGAATACCGTAGTCTTGACTTAAGATTTTAGTTAATTCAATGCCATCCATACCGGGCATCATAACGTCAACGACTGCCAAATCAGGTACTTCCTTCTCCAGAATATCTAATGCTTCTGCTGCGTTATTTGCTTTTAGCACTAAGTATCCTTGGCGTGCTAGATGAATGCTTACAAGTTCTAAGATGTTTTTGTCATCATCAATTACAATGATTCTCAGCTGAATCCCCCCCATGCAGAGGCTGTATACATAGTCTCTGCATTTGTCAGATTACTTATCCTTATCCTTCTCGAAGAATAAGATTACCGCTGGTAACAGCATACCACGAACTAAGAAGGTATCCATCAGAATACCGATGGCAACGATGAAACCGAAAACGAACAAATCTGCGATGGGCATCGTCATTAATGCTGCGAACGTTGACGCTAATATTAAACCAGCCGATGAAATGACACCACCCGTGTTACGAATTGCAACTTCTAATGATTCCTTCACTTTACGTACTTTACGTTCCTCTAAGAATCGTGACACTAGAATAATATTATAGTCGATGCCAAGAGCGACTAAGAAAATAAAGGCATACACAGGAACACGCGTACTTACCGCATCGTACCCGAATAATACATCAATTAGGAATATACCGAGTCCTAATGCAGATACGAATGAAATCAGAATCGTAGCCATCATGTAAGCTGACATTCTAACCGATTTGGTCAATACGAACAATAATACGAGTATTAGTAACGTTTCAAGTACAACGATCAACCATATATCGCGGTTATTTACACCACGTTCATCAACTAATTTCGGTGTAACACCACCATAATGAATTTCTCCAGATATGTTAACATCCGCTAACAAGTCTTCGCTACCATTAATTAGCTCTTTGATCAAATCGATCGCTTCTACCGAATAAGGATTAAAATCAAGCGTCATGCTATATTTTAGAGCGGTACTATCCTCAGTTACACCAATCAGTCTAACAGACGCAACGTTATCCTCATCAATAAATCTCGAACTAAGCGCTTTGATTTGATCTTCTGATATTGCTTTATCGCTTGTTACCAAGATCGAAGTCGGTGCTAATTCCCCTTTTTTATATTGGGCTTCAACAATTTCATATCCTTCACGAGATGGTAAGTCTTTCGGGAATGATTTCACTGTATCGAACTCATAATTTAAGTTAAATACATTCAGTGCTGTCACAAGCATAATAATCCCAACAAGTCCACCTGATAATCCTGGCTTGTTTACTACAAACTTAGCCACAGGGCCCCAGAAACCATGCTTCGCTTCTTTGGATATACCGAACTTAGGTACCTTTGGCCAAAATGCTTTGCGACCGAATAATGTGAATAATGCTGGTAATAGTGTGATCGATGCTAACATTATAATTGCCATCGTTGTACCGAAAATAGGTGCAAAATTCTGGTAATCACGGAAACTTGCAAAGAATAAAACAAGCATGGCTGCGAATATAGTACCGCCTGCAAGGAATACTGGCTTACCTGTAGCACGCATAGCATGCTTCATAGCATCGTACTTGCTTTCGTGATGATTCAACTCCTCACGGAAGCGCGAGAATACGAATAGGGAATAGTCAATAACGGCTGCGAACAGCAGAATACTCATAATCGAGGTTGTCGAGTTATTAATTTCTAACCCCCCTGCCCCCATTAAGCCAATGACCTGGTTTGTAACTTGGTATACAATCGCTGTTGCTAATAATGGAATGAGCGCTAATAAAGGTGAACGGTAAATAACGATTAGAAGCAATAAAATAATTCCGATCGTTGCCATTATTAACACAAAATCCGCTTGCTCAAAGAGCTTTAACGTATCGCCCACAATACCAGCAGGTCCTGTTATTCGAAATAGGGTATCAGTAAATCCTTGCGCTGCTTGGTTTCCGATCTCTGCAACTTTATCAACGGTTTCGCCGATCTGACGACTGTCAGCAGCGGCGTCTAATGTCATCGGAATAATCATTGTTGATTTGTCTTCTGATTTAAAAGATTCTAACGCTTGAGGCGGCAGATTGGCAATATTAATGATTTCGTCTATGCCCTCCACATCAGCAGCTAGAATCGCATCCATTATTTCTGCTACTTCGTCCACATTTATTTCCCCGTTTTCATTATGAAAGACGAGAATCCCAGGTGTACCCTGATCGTTTGGAAAAAACTGTTCGAGCTTTTCGTTAGCAATGATGGATTGTGCTTCGTTAGGTAATGACTGAAAGTTCGTCACTTTGTAGTCACTTAATTTGGGTCCAGCACTTAAACCAATCATGAGGACAAGCCAAACGATAATTGTAATCCACATGCCCCTCTTTGTCGAAACCCAATCTGTTATTGACTTTAATAGAGTATTCATTATTCCTCCTTGATTTCGGAATCATCTATACGAATGAACCTTATAGTCTACGTATTGCATTGTATTCTTTTCATATAAACTCAAAATAAACTTTTTGAAATATACTAAGTTGAAGCTGTTACGAATTCTAAATAAACCTGCATGCGCCGCCCCACGAATCCGGTTGTATCGAAGACCCATATCTTTAACCACAACTTTATTTAACGGTTAAGACATCAACAGCCGTGGTCAACATCCACGGCTGTTGTAATAATTCTATTCACCAACTAAGTGATAAACTAATGGACATCTCCACTCTCCACCTTTACCACTATTTTGTAATACGGTTCATCGTTTATTAGCTTGAGCAATACTGTCACATCTCATCTATTCTTTCAGCACTATCAATATTAGACACTCCACATGCAACGTATGCGGGATCTTTTTCTTTGGCATGCTTAATCTAGAGCGCGAACTTAAAGTTTTCTTTAAGTTTCACTAATGGGCTAATCTACCATGATAGAATTGAAAATCGACATCATTCATCATACTTAGGAGGAAAACGCTATGAAAAGGCGAATAGTCTGTTTGTTGTTAGCGTTGCTACTGAGCTTGCCCCTCCCTGCTGCCTACGCAGCAAGCGAGGGTACAAAGTCAGATATCCAAGGGCATTGGGCGGAGAAACAGCTGGCGGATTGGATCGGCAAAGGACTTATTCATGGTTATGGGGATGGCTCATTTAAGCCGGATGGAGCGATCACAAGAGCAGAATTCATGGCTCTGATGAACCGGTCGTTCGGGTTGAATGACAAGTCAGAAGTGACCGTTAAAGATGTAGATCCGCAAAATTGGGAGTACGAGCAGGTCGCAATCGCTTTGCATGCCGGGTTTATTAGCGGCTATGACGATGGCACGATGAGAACGGGCAATAAGGTCACACGCCAGGAAGCGGCTGTGATGATTGCTAAGCTGCTCAAGCTGGACACTTCCGCGAGTGCCGATCTGAGCAAATTTACAGACGCCGCTCAAGTTCCCGATTGGAGCAAGGCAATGATTGGTGCAGCTGTTGCTAAAGGGATATATAACGGTTATGACAACGGCACGCTTGGATACGATAAAATGATGACTCGCGCCGAGGCGATCGTCATGCTTGATCGTGCGTTGGGCGTCAAAGTCACAGTAGTATATGATAAAGCAGGCGCGTACGGACCTGAAACTGGCCATGAGACGATTGTTGGCGACGTTCTTCTTAACGCTAGCGGAGTGTTACTAAGAAACGTGACGATCAAAGGCAATCTAACCTTTGGCGGGGAGATTGGCGAAGGCGAAGCCATGATTCTAGGCGTTAAGGTAGACGGAGATACTTTCATTCGCGGCGGAGGCTTGCATTCTATCTATATCGTAGAATCGGATCTTGGCGAGGTTGAAGTGAATAAGCCATCTGGTGATGTTAAAGTCGCGATAGATGTCCAGAGTAAAATAAATCATATTATGATGTACACCAATACGACAATAACACCTATAACTGCAGCAGAAGCGAAGGCAGCAGTATCACCAAAAATCGCTAAGAAGCAAGAAGTAAAAGTATTAGCAGTTGCACTTCCACCTGCTGCAGCAAGTGAAACAACTACAACAATTTCAACAGCTGCAGCAGGTGGAGCAAGTGCAGGAGTTGGAGCAGCGGCAATAACGACTCCAGTTGTAGTCGCTGCTTCTGTTGGAGCAGATGCGAGGGCTGCAATTCAAGCTGCCTTAAATCAGCTTAATGTTACCGGAAGTAATTCCCAAACGAGTGTAACAGGCGATGTCAATAACCTTAATGTTACCGGGAACGATGCGAATGTCACGATAATAGGTAACATAAGTCAAGTTACTATTTTCGGGAACAATAACACAATTGGGAGTCAAGGTGAGATCGGGAACATTACCACTGCTCCTGGCTCGTCGAACAATACGTTGAGTGTAGTCGATGGGGACGGCAATACGAGGAACTTTCCATTAACAAGCGGATCAACTTATACAGGCGTTAGCTCTACGAATCCGCCTACTAATACTACGTCTAATACTAGTACTAATACTAATACTAATACTAATACTGATACTAATACTGATACTGATACGACTCTCTCCATGCGGGATGCGAAGGCGGTAGGCGCGAAGAAGTTTGAAGTGATGTTCAATAGGAGCATCGATCCAGCAGCGATTCGTCTATCCGTCTCAAAGAATGGCTCTCCTATAGATTTTCAAGCCGTCCCGGATAATGAGAAAGTCTACTTGAACCTCGCTGAGAAATTGACGGACGGAACATACACCGTGACCGCAAGCTACACCGATTCGTCAGCAGTCATAGGTTCAAAGAATGTAGATGTATCTGACGAGAGAGTGGTTATGATTTCTTTTGTTAAGAGTAGGGATACAATTTCCAAAGGGACTCAGATCGGCATTATGGTGGATGCTAAAAATCAGTACGGCGAGTCGATGTCAAATCTGTCCGGATTTGAAGTAATCAGTACTGTTCCTGCTACAATTGACTCCAATCGTAAGATCGTTGTCGTGGATACTTCGTCCGTGTCCGAGCTAAAGTCAATTCCGATTACAGTGAGGGATACGGCTAGCCAAGTCACAGTCACTAAAAATTTCCAAGTCTTTCTGACTACGTACGCCAGAGATATAACGTTCAGAGGTTCGCTTCGCCTAAACGGGCAAGAAGTCTCGCAAGCGAACTGGAAGCATACTTACCATATAAACTTCGATTTGTATGATCTATACGGCGATCTGATGCTATATCCCTTACCACCGTACATTGGTGAAATTACTATCATTGGTGATAATCAGGCTGGGATCTCCGCCGGATCGCTCGCCGCAGCACCTGCCGGTGAGCCCGGTACTTTATCGCTGCCCCTCACGTTAGGTAATGATGGTCCGGAAGGCCCTTATACCTTCACGCTAGATATAGGTCATGGAACCGCCGACCACACTTTCTATGTCGGCAACTCGCCAGTACAGATTCTCGCGACACCGACAGCCAACCCTGCTAGCGGAGCCGTCGTGTCAGGTACGCAAGTAGCACTTAGCGCAACGGCTGGCGCAACAATCTACTATACGACAGATGGCAGCACGCCGACCACGTCCAGCACGCCGTATACGGGACCGATAATCATTACGAGCCGTACAACGATCAAAGCCATCGCCGTTCAGCCTGGCTCGGAGAATAGCTCGGTTGCGACATTTGAATATACGGTCGCGATGCCCATCGTTTTGCCAGACTCGATTTCACCTTTGACTAAAGGACAACTCTATACCGGCACCGTAGCGAAGCTGTCTGGAGGAACGGGAGCCGTTACTTATGCAGTGACGAATGGAACACTGCCTGCGGGGCTGACTTTGGATTCAAGCTCGGGAGCAATTACCGGAACTCCAACCGTGAGCGGCGCGTATGACTTTACGATCAGCGCGACGGATTCGGCAACGCCTCCGGCAACAGTAACTAAGCAATATACGGGTACGATCGCGCCGTCTGCCCCGACCTTGACGCAGCTGTCATCCGATCCGGTCAATGTTACGTTGACGGCAGCCGGTGCGACAGAGGCGCTCGTCATTACGGCGGGCTTCAATGACCACACATCGCTCAACGTAACCGGAGTGGCGCAATATGCGAGCAACGACCCGAGCGTTGCGACGGTCAGTAATACCGGCGTCGTGACAGCGGTCGCAAACGGAACCACGAACATCGCCGTCACCTATGGCGGCTTAACGAAGAACGTGCCGGTGACGGTGACGATCGCACCGCTTGCCCCGACCTTGACGCTTCTGACATCCAATCCGGCCAATGTTACGTTGACGGCAGCTGGTGCGACATATGCGCTCGTCATTACGGCGGGCTTCAATGACCACACATCGCTCAACGTAACCGGAGTGGCGCAATATGCGAGCACCGACCCGAGCGTTGCGACGGTCAGTCATACAGGCGTCGTGACCGCGGTCGCAAACGGAACCACGAACATCGTCGTCACCTATGGCGGCTTAACAAAGAACGTGCCGGTAATGGTGACGGCATCGCGTCAATTGGTGTCCATCGACGCCTGGTTGTCTTCAAACCCGCTGAGAGTAGGGGCGACAACTAACCTCTTAGTCTTCGCGGACTTTGACGACGAATCGAGGGAAGACGCGACCACTTTGGCGACGATTGAAATTGAAGATCCGGACTTAGCCACAATCGATGCCAATGGCTTCCTTACGGCGCTCAAACCGGGCAGCACGAGAATTATAGTGACGTTCTTATCCAAGGAATTTATTATAGACGACGTCACTATCCTGGAATAGCCCGCCTGTCAGCCTCCGATTCCATCGGGGGCTTTCTTTTTTTTGCTACCATCTGTGTGATCGTAAGAAGTTCATCGTCTCGCTCAGCCTGCCCCTCTTTTCGATCTTTAGGTTTGATTGGGATGACAATCGCTGTATTGTGTTAGCGGCAGTCGTTGTCAAAATACCAACCTTAACGCTAAGTTCGCGCTTACAACGCAGTTCTGGCAACCAGCATATATCCGGCTCCCCGAATCGTAATGATTCTCTCCGGATTGGCAGGGTCAGCCTCGATTTTTTTGCGCAAATTACTGATGTGTACGGCGACCGTTCTCG
>NZ_JBYUPU010000027.1:0-96915 GCF_058135425.1 Paenibacillus sp. MAH-35 | reverse complement strand
TGCGATGGACCAACCCTACGGCTTCTCTTACACGGTAGCCGTGTGGGCTTGCTGGATATTGAATTTGAGCTTGGCGGAAGCGGTCATTCGAAGAAAATCGCTAGCCGGTTAGTATGCGAGCTGGTTTGCCCGGGATTATGCTGCATTTTGAAATTATAGTTCCAGAACTACCCGTTTCCCTTACAACGGCAAAGAGAGAAACAGATGTAAGATGGGGAGGTCCTTGTCCTATCTGCCTCAACGAATGCCGAAAGGCAATCTCAAATATAGGAGGATGCAGATGATGATAGAAGGATCTACGGAGAACTTGCGCTTGGCGGAATTATTTTATTCGGAAGTGTACGAAGCTTCTCATAACGGGCTTCTTGCCATCGTAACTGTCCAAAACGGCGTTTCGGCGTTTGTTGGTGGCTGTCTTTTTTGCGAACATGATGAGGGATCGTAATATAGAGTTGGTTTGTCAGGGAGACCTGGTCGCATCTATATAGAGATTGGAGAGTAGACTATGAGCCAGGATGATGCAGCATCACATAGATTTGAGAAATCGGCGTCGTCAAGTCGCCTTGTCCTCTCGCTATGTTTTGTACTTTTCTTTTCCGTTACGAACGCGACGATGTTTAACGTGGCTCTTCCTGACATAGCGTCCGATTTCAGTTTGAGCCATTCATCCGTCAGTTGGATTATCACCGGCTATTCGGTGTTGTATGCACTCGGATCGCTGTTGTACGGTAAGCTGGCGGACAAATATCCGCTTAAGCGGCTCATCACGATTGGCTTGCTTATGTTCGCAGCGGCTTCGGTCGTCGGCTATTTCGCCGATTCATACCCCCTCGTACTGCTAGCCCGCTTCGTACAGTCGGCAGGGGCGTCCTGTGTACCGGCGCTCGTTATGATTGTCCCGGTTCGCTTTTTCCCTCCGGATCAGCGGGGCAAAGTGATGGGCATCATTGCATCGACGATTGCTTTTTCCTCGGGTATTGGACCAATTCTAGGCGGAGTTGTTGCGGGTCGATACGGCTGGAACAGCCTGTTCCTCATTTCTCTCGCCGCTCCAATCATGCTGCCGCTGATCCGTAGGTCGCTTCCGCAAGAACAGGTTCGAGACGGCGAGAAGGTTGATTTGCTCGGAGCGTCTTTACTAGGTGTCGGCGTAACTGCCTTGATGCTTTCGGTCACAAAGTTCAATCTTTGGTGGCTGCTGGTCAGCGCGGTGCTTCTCACGCTGTTCTTCTTGCATTCGCGGAGAGCGCCCAATCCGTTCGTTCAGTTGTCATTGTTCCGTATATCCGGTTATGCAAACGGCCTGAGTATCGGGTTCATCAACTCTTTCATTGTCTATGGTGTTTTCCTGATGTCCCCACTCATGTTAAGAGGGTTGTATCATTTGAATGCCTCGACGATTGGGCTCGTCCTGTTTCCGGCTGCTATGTTAGCTGCGCTTCTCGGTAGAGTTGGAGGGCGGCTGGCCGATACCCGTGGAAGCCGATTTACTTTGTTCATCGCTCTGATCGCGCTTGCCGTAGGATTGTTGGGATTGTCCGCAGTGACCGGGTTGTCGCCATGGATCATCGTGCTTGTACTGCCGCTCGTCAACATCCCGTTCACCTTCTTGCAGGCAACTATTGCCAAAGTCGTTTCAACCGCGTTGCCGAAAGAACGGATAGGCGTCGGTATGGGCGTTTACAGTCTTGTAAACTTTCTCGCCGGCGCCATAAGCGGATCTGCGCTGACGAAAGCAATCGAGTTCGACTGGAGCATGTACAATATGACAGCGGTAGCTGATCCTTCGACCTTCGGAACCGTTTATATGGGATTAGCTTTTCTAACAGTCGTCAATCTTGTCTGGGTAGGGATGAAGGTGGAACGCCGTCAATCCACATCCATACCCGTCACGGAAAGCTTACGGTAGGGCAGAACCGATATTGGCATGTGCGACTATTGTGTCACGCAGTCGGAAAACTGTGTGGTCGACTTGCGCTTCTACATGTCGACCGAGGTGATCGAGAAAAGATCAAGAGTGGGCTGAGTACGATCCGGGCGCGATCGGGACGAAGTACCAGACGGAAGAGAGGATAATCAACCTATGCAGAGTCAAGAGGTAGATAAGCTGTGACGCAGACAGATTGAAAAGGTTGATGTAGAAGGGAGTTAAGGCGATGAGATTTCTGTGGCCCATATGGTTAATCGGTCTTTCTACGGCGTGTTGCTTAGCAGGCTGCGGGGGTGGTGAACAACCAAATGAGATGTCAGCCGAGCTCTCAATTCCAACTGTCTATAAACAGAATTGCATGTCATGCCACGGCAATCAGCTTCAAGGGCGAGTCGGACCTAACTTGCAAACGGTAGGAAGCCGATTGACCGAGGAAAAGCTGATTCAATTGATTAACGATGGAAAAGGAGGAATGCCGGCATACGGCAAACGCTTGAGCGAAGATGATATTGCATCCATTGCCGCATGGTTGGCGGAACAAAAATAAACGGAAATGGAACATAGAACGGCTGGCAGCGTATCGTGTCCCGTTATGAACGCTATCGCAGGCTAGTTTGATCATAGATAACAAGAGGGAGGAAGTACAAACATGCGCGTTTTGATCAGGCATTTGGCTACGGTCATGCTCTTGGCCGCAGCCTGCCTGGTTTTACTATTAACTCCAGGATGGGAGGTGCTCGCCTCTGGAAATGGACATATGCACGCCGAGACAGACGGAGAATGGGCGAACCTGCTCGGCAAACTAGAGAGATTGGCGGAAACAAGCGCTGCTATGACCCTCATAGGCATTGTTGTATTCCGCACCGTTCTTTTGCCCGCCGCAGGAGGATGGGCAACGTGGCCGACGATCGATCTGTTCGAGCGGACTGCGTCAGTTGTCACTCTCTATGCTCTGATCCTTGCTGGCTCCAACAACGTACTTACTTTTATGAAAGTGGCGGTTGCCATCGTATGGCTGCTTGCCGTTTGGGAAGCGATTCCACATCCTAAAATTTCAATGTTCGTTAAAGGTCTATGCGTGTTGGCCATTATTCCACTTTTGCATATAGAAGGTGCGGGAGTCATCTTGTCATTCCAAGAGATGATCGGTGTAGGGGTAGCAAGTGTCCATACAGCGTCAGGCGCAATTTGGTTTGGCGGTGGACTTTCGATTTATGGGTTGCTGTCTCGAAAGTCGGAGCTTCCGGTTTCGCAACTCAGACTGTTGCTTGCGCGATTCATGACATGGGCCGCTATCGCCTGTTGCGGGATTACAGTTTCAGGTCTGATCCGTCTATCGTTAGTTTCAGGGGTAGCGGCGGTATGGGGGAACGGGTCGAACCGTAATCTAATGCTTCTCAAGCTACTGTTAATCCTTGTAATCGTATGGGTTACAGTAGACGGTTACAGACGCTGGAAGCAAGCGGGGGATGATGAGAGATGCATGCGCTTTCGTTTCAAGCAAAGCCTACGTTTTTCATTAAGCTTGACAATGTTGGTGTTGCTGTTATCAGCTATGATCTCATCTCCCGCTCTAGGCGGAAGAGCATTGAAGGAGCCGGTTTATTGGCATGTGATGGGAGAGGAAGCGCATATGTCGCTTCGAATTCGCGAGAATAATAGCGGAAGGCAGCATGTCCGATTGGATATTTGGTTGCCGAGCGAGATGCGCGAACCCATATCGGCTGAGGTATCTCTTCATTGTGGCGAACAAGCGGTGGAAGTGCCCATTACTTATAAGAAAGGTGGCCCAGATCCTTATGGTTATGAAGGGTTTGATAAGTTTACTTACGAAGCTGATGGAAGCTTTATCTCCGAAAGCGGTGCATGGACGATGAAGGTAGTTGTAACCGATGGAGAGCGAAAGCGGATTGCCTACGAAAAAGTCGAAATGATCCCGTAATTGCGACAAGCAGCAGCAGGATCTACGAATCCCGCTGCTGCTCATCGAGCAAGGTTTTGATATCCGAGAGAATCTTTTCGTTCTCCATTTCTTCTCCCATCCTGTAGATATTGCGCACCCGCTGCTTGCTGTCAATCAGTAATAACGAAGTGACTGAATGGGCAAATAAGCCGTCGTCGAGAGGAACAATGGAAATATTATACTTGGTGGCGAGATCTATGACTTCTCCTTCTTCTCCCCGAAGCAATGTCCAACCGCTTTGGTCAATCCCCATTCGTTCGGCGTATTGTTGCAATACCTCTGGGGTGTCGTTAACCGGGTCGAATGTGATTGAAACGAAATTGACCTCATTCCCAAATAATCCTTGTTTTCGAAGCTCTGATTGGAGTGCAATCATATTGGCGGTTGTGGCGGGACAAATATCCGGACAACGAGTGAAGATGAAAGAAGTTATTCGCACCTTTCCATCAAAACGCGCTTGAGTGACGGTTTCCCCGTTTAAATCGAATAAAGAAAACGCAGGGGAATCCATCTTAACCGCAAGCGAGTTTTGGCGGAAATAGGATTGATACAACCAATATGCGACAACAATGATGAAAATAATCAACAGTGGAATCAGAAAAGGGTTCTTCGAAGATGGCTTTCGGACTTCGGTCATTTGTTGTTCCTCCCGCATACCAAGGTTTGGTTGATAACGTTCTTCATTTTACCTGATATGAGAGACGCTTTCTATGACTCCTTAGGGCCACTGTGGCGACAAGTTGACATAAGTATGTCGATGTCATCTGCCACGATGCTGAGGCCGTATACGTTCTGGCACAATATAACAAAGGGTAACAAAGGGAGGCAATAGAAGTGGCAGAAAGTCTGAGTTCGATGGGGAGGTTTCACAGTGATTAAACTAAGAATATGGGGGTTAAGCGCAGGAACGATGATTCTTCTCTTGTTTGTGTTCCTTGTTCCCCTGCCTTTTCAACCGCCGGGCAATACAAGGATGATCCTTGACCACACGCATAAAGTGTATGTGGCTCCACCATGTTTTAATGGTGCGGTTTTGACCAATTATTTAACGGAAACAACCTGGAACAAAGTTATAGAAAAAGGCTACCGGCCCGAGTCTGCTTGCACCGCCGAGAAGATGGAACCAGTCGCTCGTACGATGTGGAACAAAGTTTGGGAATTGGCAGGATTCATTCCCTCTCCTTGGGCGTGGTAAACATTTGCGATGTTTTTCACGCGCATGCTGTTCTTTGTTAATAATCAATGTGAGGGAAGATTGAATTGATTCATGGTCAGGCAGCCTCCGCTCCTGTAAGATCATCATTTAATTAACACGAAGTCGAGCACAGTAGCCATTTGGAGTCATACCTGTTTGGTTTGTTTCGAGGTAAAATAAATGATACGAACTTACCTGGGGAGGAGACTAAGCTTGACATACAAACAAATCAAATGGCTAATTCTGATCATCCCTACTTTAACCATTGGCATATGGGAATATGTAAGGCACGAGTTTCTTCTACCTTATATTTCCATGGAGCTCGGAAACTGGCTTGCGCCTGTATTTGTGTTATTAGTTACCTTGCTGTTCCTGACACAGTTGTTCACGATGATCGAGCATAATCAGGAAGAACTGAATCGGGCGAAAGCTATGCAAGCTGTTCTGGAGGAACGTGAAAAGATTGCTCGGGAGTTGCATGATGGCATCGCACAATCATTATTTTTCTTAAGTGCCCAGGTATCGCGTATGGAACGGATGAAGCAGACAGAGGAATTGCCCATTGACAAGCTGAGGGAAAGCGTGCGCCACACCAACGATTACGTAAGACAAGCCATAGCGAATTTGCGGCAAGCGGCCGATGTGGACAGAAATCCGTGGCTGCAGGGGGTGGAGAGCTTAATTGACGAGCTGCGCTGCGAAAGCGATTTACAATTTGATACGAAATGGGATATTCCGGAGGCTGTACTCTCCTCTAAAGATAAAGTGGAACTATTGGCGATTATTCGGGAGGCACTGCTCAATATTCACAAACATGCGGAGGCCACCCTTGTTCGATTACAAGCGCTGACTACAAAGACGGGATGGACTTGTCAGATCGCGGATAACGGGAAAGGCTTTGATCCCGAGACAGCGGTTGGAGGAAAACGCTATGGTCTTAAAATGATGCGGGATCGCGCAAACAATATGTCCTGGCTGTTTCATATCGAAAGGAAAGATGGAGAAACGAGGGTTACGATTGTAAAGGAGGCAAAGTGAAGTGTCAACATTCCGTGTAATGATTATAGACGACAGTGAAATAGCCAGGGAAGGGATTCGTATGATTCTGGAGAGCGACCCAGCTTTTGAAGTGGTGACGGAGGGGAGCAGCGGCGAAGAGGCGCTCGCTCTTAGCGAAGTGTGGATGCCCGATATGATCCTGATGGATATTCAAATGCCGGGAATGGGCGGGCTGGAGGCGACCAAACGCCTGAAGGAAAAGTACCCGTATGTCAAAGTGGTCATGGTAACGGTCTCGGACGATATTGCGCACCTATTCGATGCCCTGAAAAAGGGTGCTCAAGGTTATTTACTGAAGAATCTGAAGCCGGACGCATGGCACGAATACTTGAAAGCGATTGCGATCGATGAGGCGCCGATGACACGTGAGCTCGCATTTCGCATCTTGAAAGAATTGTCTCCTATGAGCGCCAACAAGGCGCAGGCCAGTCCACTAACCAACCGGGAACGTGAAATATTAGGGCTTGTCGCCAAAGGCCTAAGCAACAAGGATATTTCGAGCAAGTTAGACATTTCCGAGCATACTGTAAAAAACCATTTGAAAAATATACTTCATAAGCTCCATATGGAAAACAGAGTTCAGCTTGCGCGTTATGCCTACGAGCAAGGCTGGATGAGTAAGCGTTAGCATAATGTGGATATACTTTTTCTGGTTGCTGGGCTGAGGGGTGGCATACAGTTCTAGAACCTGTGAACATTGTGGCTGCTTTCGGGAACTGCACTGCTTTTAGCGAAGCGGGCAACGTTCAGCCCAACAACGGAGGATTCGATTCTCTCGATGGCCTCGCAAGTTAAAGACCCCAAACTAATGGGGTCTTTGGTCTATAATATCTTATATGTTATTGAAAGTGCCGAATTTACCGGGTCAAAAAGGAATTCGTTTTGTGCTTATTACGTAGTCGTGTTGAGCCGCCCAATTCACAAGACCACTCCAGAATTTTTCACAAGCCGAAACAATTTTTAAAGGCTCTCCAAGCTGTCCTGACATGACCATTCGAGCAACAGTGTCAAATCCGTTTGGACGACTTGGCTGTTCTAGTGACTCTGGTAGAACCATTGAGCCAGTCGAGTAAAGTTTTTGATTGTGTAACCCGATTAACATAGCTCCGTATTGGGCAAACTCCATTGCTAAATACGGCAAGTAGGTATGTTGGCCATTATGACTGATATTTCTTAGTTTCCCGATGAACTCGTACATTTCCCCTACAAGGACTTCATTAATCGCACGACTGAAATCCTCTTTAGTCGGTGATTCGGCGGCTTTCCTTAATGTTGGAAAAAAGTTGTTAGGATCGTATAGACTGAGTGGAGAAAAGAACGGACCGTGCGTCAACGGCCATTCCCCCTCAACAGTAGACGCGGTTTCAAGAAGAACGTCCGCACTGCAGACGTTCACTTCAGCTTTCCAAGGCCCGGCAGACCATTCATAGCTATATTCGATTGATTCGCTTGACTCGACTAACGCGCAAAACATCTCAATGTCAGAGAAGGGGCCGTCTGCACCCCGGGAAATAGAACCGTAAACCCCGATGGCAAGAATTTTATCTCGGTATACCTCGTGCAATCTCGAAGCAATTTCATGGCAGGTTTCAAGTCTTTCGTTTCGAGAAATATTTCCAGGTCCATTCATGTGCATTAGTGTACATCTCCTTTTTATATTTAGGATAAATATTCACTAACGCATGAATGGTGGACCTCGGGCTTAACGGGGTACTTTTTTTGGATGCATGTGATTTCCTCCCGCGGTTTAATGTAAATATTATACAATTAATACTCTGTTATCGCAAGAATTTATATAATGCAGAGTTCCTGATGCAGAGATCCTGGTAGTCTCTAAATCCCAAGGTATTCTGGATAACTCCGATAAAGATTCTATAGTTTCAGTCAGTATTGGGATCGTCCATACTGCTGATGCTTCGATCACGACTCAATTGGCGGGAAAAGCGTTGCAGTTGCTGTTTCTCTTGTTCAGTTGCATATTCTACATAGTTCGCGATTACGGCGAGTTTATCGTCTTGAATTATTATTTCCAAACTCCTGTCGTTATCATGTTGGGCAGCATGATCCTGCTATGCATCTGGGCAGTCCGGAAAGGGATCGATGTACTGGCCAGGTGCGTCCAATTGTTCGTTCCTGCCATTACTCTTTCGTGGTGGACGGATGGTTTTGCCCGCTGTTTCTATACGTTTATTTGCTTCCCCGAGTAAAAGACAAACGGGCGGAGAAGCGATGGGGGTACTGGAGCGTAGCTGCGATCGGAGTCGTCGGAACCCGCTTCCGTATGCTGACATGCTAACGACTTTCTTCGTATGATTGCTTCCGCCAACTCAAATTCAGGATCCAGCAAGCCCACACGGTCTTCCTTACCCCCTTATGAGCAGAAGTCGTGTTCGGATTCGTTTCATCAAAATAGATTCCGAACGGTATCATTAATAAGTTATGCGAATGAAATTTTCTGCATCAATAGCTAAATTGGGTTATTTTCATGCGTAATCTAGCGATTCTGTGAACTAGAGTGTCCAGTGTTGACGGTGAGGAAACGCTTTGTTACGATACTGATATCGAACGGTATCTAAAGCCGAACGATAATTACAATATCAGGATTGTGAGGTGCAGGTCATGATCAAAGAAATAGCGGGAATCGTTTTGCCTGACACGAAGCTGGCGAGAGAAGCGACTGAGCTAGTTCGAGAAGCATCCCCAGCTTTCATTTTCAATCATGTTCTTCGGAGCTACCTGTTTGGCGCGTCGATTGGAAATCGGATGAACAAAAATACGACGCGGAGTTACTGTATCTATCCGCCATCATGTATGACCTCGGCGTGGTTGAACGTTATATCGGGCAAGCTAGATTTGAGATCGACGGCGCGGACGCCGCTTCTGACTTGACCAAACATCGATATCCGGCCGAGTGTTAACAGGTCGGCGAACCATCTATTCCTTGTGCATTCTGCGTCGTTCGATTCGTTCCAGAAGCCAAGCTAACTCCTAAGGCTTAGTTAATGCTCGCGTGCAAGCATCGCACAGTTGTTACGCGATGACGGCGACCTGCTTAATGAGTTTAAGAGAGGCCATTCGATCAGCGACGTCTGCGGTGAATGCCGCAGCGGGAAACTCCGGATCGGCGCGATCAATCCGGAGAGACACTGGGCGAGCTCCATTCAAAAGCAGTGTTTAAAGTGAGGGCTTAATCATCTCACCGCTCACGCACCGTTAATCCCATAACTTCTCATGATACTGATCGCTGTATTCGGAGGAAGGAGGAATGATCTTGATAACGTCGATCAATACCCCGTTCGGATCGCTCGTGATGAAATGCCGTTGTCCGAAGGCTTCGTTCCGGAGCTCGAGCCGTAAGGGGAGTTTCTCGCAAACTATCAGCCTCTCGTATTCCGCGTCGACGTCGTTTACTTCGAAATTTAGGATAAGCCCCCTAACAGAATTGCGATAAGCTTCTGGCACGGTGGGATGCCCCGCTTCGAGAACCGCCAATTCGAACGCGGTTTGATCCTCTTTAGTCAACCGCAGGCTTACGTACCAATCCGCTTCGAATACTGTTTCAAATCCGAACAGCTTTCGGTAAAACTCTGCGGTTGTCGCCACCTGTTCGGTCATTATGACTGGGTAGAAACTTGCTGTTTTCATTGTTAATCACTCCTTTCAGTGAATACTTGCATTTTTACATACAAACAGTATGTATGTCAATAGGGTTATGAGGTCCAGTGCCCGTCAGAATTGCTAAAAAAGGGGTGAGTTGGTTGGTTCAATGAAAAAAATATACTAGGAGTTGAGGAGCAACAGCCTCTTTTCGACTCGATCAACAGTGAGGCCGTTGCGATTTCTATTAACAACAGTTTATAGTCTTCCATGCCTCCGATTTGGAAGGTAGAGTTCGAAACAAGCTTAATGGGAGCGAAGTTAGCATCTCGAAGGAGCAGATCTCTGGAAAAATCGCGGAAGGCAGGAGCAAGAGCGTTCTCGAACTAGTTGACCAAGGAAGATATTAACTCACTGGCCGTATGGCTGGATCAATTGGAGACGCCGACATAGTCGTCCTAAAGTTCGAATGTTATTCAATCATATCAAAACGAAGCGAGAAAGAAGGAACTGAACATTGAACCGTAAAATCTCTATCACGTTGATGAGCCTCATCTTCGTTCTGACACTGCTGGGATGTAACTCGAACTCCAGTACGAATGATATCCATAATCATGATAGCGCCGCGAATACGGGCGATGCGGAAGAGCCGTACTTGACCTTTACTGACGACATCGGAAAGAAAGTCGTCCTGCCGTCGAAGCCCAAACGGATAGTTATTCTGAATGAGTCGCTGGAATTGTTCTACCAACTTGGGGGCCAAGTGGTCGGTAGAGCGACCGCACCTGACGTTACCGTACCGGAGGGAGCCAAGACTGCCGTAGACGTCGGGCAGATCAATCAGGTAAGTTTGGAAAAAATCACAAGCCTGGAACCGGATCTAGTGATCGGGCATCCATTCTTTCATACACATTTGATTGACGCACTTGCAGTCGGGAATATTCCGTTAGCCTTTCTTAAAATAGAAAGTTACGACGATTTTATAAACAAGGGTAAGCTGCTCGGGAGTATTATCGGAAACGTAACGGAGACCGAAAAAGCGCTGAGAGAGACTGACGAGAGAATCCAGAGAGTAGTCCAAAAAGTGCCCGACCGTTCGCCTACGTTTGCTATTCTTACGATTATGCCCATGGGGATATCGATCGTAACTAGTGACAGCCTTGCGCTTGACATCGCCGAACGACTGAAAATGAAGAATGCGGCAATGATTAAGCCGTCTGGGAACATTCCTGGCTCCGTTCCTTACAGCGTCGAAAAGTTAATTGAAACGGATCCGGATTACTTGTTCATCAGCGTGCACGGTACCGAGCAGTTCGGCCAGAAGAAGCTTAAAAGCGATCTTGAGAGCAACCCGGCTTGGGCTTCACTTCGGGCTGTCAAGGATGGCAGGATGGCGTTTCTAACATCGGATTTTGTTAATCCAGCCGGGTTGAATGTCGATCGGACGTTCCAACATATGGCCAAGCTGGTTTACCCGGAGATCTATGGAAACTAAAGCGATATCGAACTTAAGAACATCCTTGCCATGGCGGATGACTGTATTCTCTATACTCGCGCTAATAGCCTTAGTGGGTATCGTCTTCAGCATCGTCAGCGGCGCGGTCCATGTCGGCTTAACGGATATTTACCGTGTATTTACGGGCGATCTACAGAGCTCCGTTCATGCGATCATATGGAATGTCCGACTGCCCCGAACGCTAATCGCCGCTCTCGTAGGCATTAACCTTTCGCTGGCAGGCGCTTTATTGCAGGGTGTCATGAGAAATTCGATGGCGGATCCGCACATTATTGGCGTTTCTTCGGGCGCGGGTTTATTCGGAATCGCCACGCTTGTCATGTTCCCTGCATATTCCTATTTAATGACACCAATAGCGTTTGTTGGGGCGATGGTCGCATGCATGATTGTTTATGCACTCGCCTGGCAAAACGGCGTCAGTCCAGGCCGTCTCATTTTGGCCGGGGTAGCCGTCTCCGCATTTTTCAGTTCGGGCATCTCGGGGTTGCTCGTATTTTACAGCGATCGAGTGGACGGAGCATTGCTTTTTATGGTCGGAGGGCTTTCGGCAAAGAGTTGGCCGCATCTTCAGTTGTTGCTGCCTTACACGATAGTAGGCGTTATGTTCGCGCTGATGGGCGCACAGCGTATAAACATCTTGGCGCTCGGTGATTCGGATGCGAAAGGAATAGGTTTGAATGTCCAGAGAATGAGATTTGGTGTTACAGCTGCAGCAGCCCTTCTATCTGCAAGCGCAGTCAGCGTGGTGGGTCTGCTAGCTTTTGTCGGCCTTGTTGTCCCCCATGCCGCAAGACTGCTCGTCGGCAACGATTACCGGCTGCTGCTACCGGCTACCATGCTGCTTGGCATCGCCGTGCTAACCATTTTCGACACGATTTCTCGAATTGTATTTGCACCAGTAGAGCTGCCCGTCGGGATTATTATGGGAGCGGTCGGCGCTCCATTATTTCTGTATTTGCTGAGAAAGCGGGGAAACAAGGAATGATTCATGCTGAACATCTCGTTGCCCGGTATTACGGAAATAAAGTGATGGACGATGTGAGCATCGGGTTCGAACCGGGGCTCGTTCATAGTATTCTCGGTCCAAACGGCTGCGGGAAAAGCACGTTGTTGAAGGTACTCTCCCGGCAACTGCAAGTGGAGAATGGAGTAGTTTACGTAGACGGGAAAGATGCCAAAGAGTGGGGGATGAAGCCGTTTGCCCGGCAGTTGGCTATGCTTGCGCAGTCCCAGGAACGGTTGACGGATATTAGCGTATATGATCTTGTTTCGTACGGGCGCTTTCCGCACAAAGGCTTCATGCAAAGGCTGGACGAAGGTGATCGTCAAGTAGTTGATTGGGCGCTTCAGTTAACTGGGATGAGTGCCTTATCAACCAGAAGCGTGCAGGAATTATCGGGCGGTGAGCGTCAACGGGCCCGCATCGCCATGGCAGTCGCCCAGCAACCCAAGGTACTGCTGTTGGATGAGCCAACAACCTATTTGGATATTTGTCATCAACTCGAAATTATGGAACTCGTTGCCCATTTAAATCGTGTTGAGCAAATGACGATCATTATGGTGCTACACGAATTGAATCATGCCGCAGCATTTTCCGATTGCATTACAGTCATGAGGCGGGGCACCATATATGCCCAGGGACAACCTAGCGAGGTGATTTGCCCGAAAATGCTGCGGGATGTATTTCAGGTGGACGCCTTCGTAGAACAGGAAGAAGAAAGTGGTTGTCCGGTAATTAAAAGGATGAAACTATTGACGAATTAGTGGAATGCACTAGATGGCGATATTGTTGGAGTACAAGCGGAAATGCGTAATCAAACAGTTCTATGCGAATCAAATTGATTTTTTCCTCCAATGTTTCTGACGACGGTGAACGTTAATGAAGCGGGATATGGATAATTCTATTATATCGGTTTTGGGCGAACATCTTGGTGCTCCAGCATCGGGCGTTATTTCTGTTGCCGGCATCGTTATACAGAGGGGATTGCAGATTGGCTGGATTCGCCATGTCGATTTATAAAAATGAGTGAAAG
Organism: Paenibacillus sp. MAH-35; assembly: GCF_058135425.1. Lineage (NCBI taxonomy): Bacteria > Bacillati > Bacillota > Bacilli > Caryophanales > Paenibacillaceae > Paenibacillus > Paenibacillus sp. MAH-35. The sequence continues at coordinate 83,622 of NZ_JBYUPU010000027.1, read as the reverse complement.
GTGAAATCCCGATGAAACGTTGCTTTCAACTAATGCCGTTCTTGTTACTGTTCCTGGCATTCAGTTTGGGCGGATGCTCGGACGATACAATGGATGTCAGAGCACTTGAGTATAAGAATCCTATGAAAATTCCGCCCATCCTTGAACCGACAATTGATAACTATGGCAAGAAGCACTTTACCTTGACGATGCAGTCTGGCACAACCGAATTCTTTGAGGGGAAGGATACACCGACATGGGGGATCAACGGCTCCTATTTGGGACCGACGATCCGTGTCTCACGCGGAGATCAAGTTTCATTCGAGGTGAAGAACAACCTGAAAGAAACCTCCACCTTGCACTGGCACGGAATGAGATTGCCCGCGGAGATGGATGGTGGCCCTCACCAAATGATTGAGGCGAGTGAGACCTGGAACCCTTACTGGACAATCGAGCAGTCAGCAGCGACTACATGGTATCATCCTCATTTACACGAAAAGACTGCATTGCATGTATACCGCGGAATTGCAGGATTGTTTTTGATCGAAGATGAGGAATCTCTTAAGCTGCCTTCCCAGTACGGGGTGAATGACATCCCGATTATCATTCAAGATAAGCTTTTCAACAGTGACGGTTCTCTAAGCGAAAAGGTGGACATGGATCCGTTTGGTTTATTGGGCAATCAGATCTTGATTAACGGCACACACGATCCATATTTGAAGATCGCTTCAAGGCAAATCCGATTTAGGTTGCTGAATGGTTCAAATGCCAGAGGCTATACAATCGGCTTTTCGGATAATCGATCATTTCAAATAATCGGTAATGATTCAGGCCTTCTACCCGAGCCGGTCTATGTAGATCGTTTGATATTAAGTCCAGGCGAACGTGCGGAGGTCGTTGTCGAATTCAAACCTGGCGAGGAAACGATCCTGCGCAGCTTCAAAGGGGGAGATGGCATACTAAGCGGAGAGTTTGAATTGGTTAAGATGATCGCAGGTCAACATCTAACCGATTCTCCGCCACTACCCAAACAACTTACCAAGGAGCCGCTAATTGAAGTGCCGAATCGAGCGGATGTACGTAAATTTTTATTGACAACCCAATCGGCAATCAATGGCAAGAAGATGGATATGTATCGCATCGATCAGGTCATTCCAGCAGGTGCGCGGGAGATGTGGGTGATTACGAATAAAGGATGGGACCATAACTTTCATATTCACGATGCCGCCTTCACGATTTTGGATAAGGACGGGAAAGATCCGCCGTTGTATGAATGAGGGAGAAAAGATACGGTTTTTATCCCAAAAGGAACCACCGTTAGACTAGCAGTTGATTTCGGAATCTATCCCGACCCCGACACGCCTTACATGTATCACTGTCATCTGCTTTATCATGAAGATAGCGGAATGATGGGTCAATTTGTCATTGTCGAGCCGGGAACCGAGACCCAGGTATCGAGGAGGCTTCCCAAAGGGAACAACGATCACGGACACTAAAAATCCCTGAATATAGTCGAATCCAATGGAGGAGCAATTGGAAGCGAGATCGACAACATATAGGAAGCAAAGTAACCATGAAGGAGTGCCATTTCGTTTCATAATGCCGGATTGAGTAAGCAGCAGAAAGAAGTCCAATCGATCCCACAGGCTCTTCAGGATGCGGTGTCCACGTCAATGGACCGTCAGGGTGATTTCCCCTGACGGTTATTCTTATCAGGGAGGAGCTGCGCTGAGCGGGAAAACGAAGCGAGATCTGTCAAGGAGCGGCTATTTCGTAATGCAAGTCCAATTACCAGGGAAAAAAAGAAAGAAGAAGGAATGCGGATAAAAGGAGCAAGGGGCAGCACGGCATGGAGCATTCTTCCAGTAATGTGACTCGTAAAATTACAAGTTGTTTTTTATTTAACTCGTTAAATAACAATTGACAGCGCTTTACTTCCCTTATACACTCGAATCATAGAGAAAATCTTACAGAAAAACCATATTGTGACTCATAAAATAATTAATTTTATGAGTCGGCATAAAATGCGCAGGAACTCCTGTGAAAGCGGAGGTGATCGCAGGCTGAGCTGAAGCGAATCGATGGTTGACTATACAGAGCCGGGGTGCATCACGTTGAGAAAAAGACCGACCAAGGAACAATTCGGACAACAGCTGGAACAGTTCGCAAAGGAATTGCGTGAAGAAATGATAACGGGAAAGTGGGCTCCCGGAAGCTTCCTGCCGCCGGAGAAATCGCTGGAAATCCGGTTCGGGCTGAGCAATCACTCGATCCGGCTCGGGCTGGAGCAGCTGGTGCAGGAAGGGTGGATCGAGAAAATTCCGAGTGTAGGGAACCGGGTCGTCGCCGACCGCCCTCCTGTCCATCTGACGGTGGCCTGCAACCACGTCATGCTGCGGAATTTGAAGTTAGCCGGGCTGATTGAGCAATTTCGGCGTTTGTATCCGTGGATAACGGTGGAAGTCCGGTCCTGGAGCGGTTCGGTCCCCGGAGTGGATCTGACGGAGCGCGTGCTCACGGACGATCTGGCCCTGATGGATAACGTTCAGTTTCAGCAGCTATTGGAGCGCAAGCTCACTCACGTCTTCGAACCTTTTGCGGGCTCCTATGATTTATATCCGCAATTCTCAGCGCATTTCAGCGCGGAAGACCGGCTGCTGCTGCTGCCGATCGTATTGTCGCCGCTCGTGCTTTGCTACAATAAAGCGCATTTCCGGGAAAGCGGCTTGGCGGAGCCGAACGGCAGCTGGACCTGGGACGATCTGATCCGGCATGCGGAGTTGCTGTACGACGGCAGGGGGCGGTACGGGTTCGCCTTCCATATCCAATCGATGTACAGGTGGCCGCTGTTTCTGATGCAGAGCGGCGAGCGGTTCGAGTGGGACGGGGCGCAGCTCAGGGATATACGCCGCTCCCGGCTGCTGGACGGCTTGAAGCGGTGCAAAGACATTTTGCATAACCGGAAGGCGGTCCCGCTATATTTATCGGAAAACAACGACGATATCGACCGGATGTTCATGGAAGGGAAGCTGTCCATGGCGCTAAACACTTACATGGGCTTGAACGGCTGGACCGAGAGGCAGATCGAATACGATATATCGCCGGTCCCTTATATGGACAGTCTGAGAACGCTTCTGATTACGCTTGGGGTTGGGGTAAACGGCAGTTCCGCGCACAAAGCGGAGGCGAAGCTGTTCGCGGATTATCTGGCATCGCCGGAGGCGCAGTCTTACATGTATCAGCACACGCTGAGCGTGCCCGGGCTGGCGACTTTGCCGATGAAGCAGACGGAACGGTCGGTTTATTCCCCGGACCGGTATATGCTGTTCCGCGAAACGATGGGGTCGTTTCGAACGCATGCGGAGCTGAACATCTCGTCCGCCGCTTTTGTATCGCTGGCCAATCTGCTGAAGCCCTACTGGGCGAATATGATCGATGAGGACGAGTTGTGCGACAGGTTAAGCGAAGCACTGCGAACGGAAGCTTATTGAATGGAGGAGAAGAAAATGGGAGTCCGAAAAAAGTTTGCTTGGCTTGCGGCAGTTTTAGTAGTAGGTTGCTCCAGTTTAATTGTAAGCGCTTGCTCAAGTGGTTCCAAGGGGGACCCTGCTGCCGCTGACCCGACTGTAAGCAAGCCGCCAGAGAAAAAAGAGCCGGTGGAGCTTGTGTTTTACTCCCAGGTTCCGGACTACGACGAGTCGTTCATGGAGACGTTCGGAAACAAAATCCAGGCCAAGTTCCCTCATATGACCGTCAAACATCTGAAGGCAGGGAGCAATAAGATTGACAGTCTGATTACGAATGGCGATACGATCGATGTCATGTTCATGTCGATCGGCCAGGCCGATACACTCATTCAGTACGGTTTGCAGAACGATATTTCGGATATGATCTCCAGTCAAAAATTCGATCTGAACCGGCTGGAGACGACGGCGGTCGAGCTGCAGCGCTCCTTCGCAAGCGGCGGCATGTACGGGCTGCCGGTATTTACGAATACGCTGGGGCTGTTCTACAACAAAGACCTGTTCGCCAAATTCGGCGTAACCCCGCCGAAGGACGGCATGAACTGGGACGAAGTGTATGATCTGGCGAAACGGATGTCCCGCACGGACGGGGGGGTCCAATATTACGGTCTCGCGATGTCGTCGTCGGCGAACTTCGCCTTGAACCAGTTCGGCGCTTCGTATATCGATCCGAAAACGAGGAAGGCGGCCTTTACGTCCGAGCCGTTCCGGAAAACGATGGAGCTGCTGGCGGGCGTCTCGAATATTCCGGGCAATGGACTGACCGCGCAAAACTGGGCGCTGGGCAATCAACAAAAGCTGTTCCCGGAAGGCAAGGCGGCGATGTTCCTGCATTTCGTCGTGTACGGACTGTCGTTTTACAAAGATACGCTGAACTGGGACGTTGTCTCGTATCCGCAGCTCAAGGATAAGCCGGGCATGGGCGCGCAGACGTATCCGACTTATTTCTACGTCACCAAAACGAGCAAGCATAAGGAGCAGGCTTTCGAGGCGATCGCTTATTTGACGTCGGAGGAGTTCCAAAATCATCTGGCCCGCAAAGGGATGCTGCCTGTGCTCAAAAACCGTGTGGCCGGGATGGCCGAGTTCGGTCAAGAGGTGCCCTATCTGAAAGACAAAAACGTAAAGGCGCTGCTTCCGGAGAAGTTCGCTCCTTCGCAATTTACGTCCGTGGATGTGGTGAGGTCGCAATCTCCGGGCCATACGTTCTTTTTCAATGCGTACCAGAAAGCCGTTCTAGGGCTGGAGGATATGAACACGGCTCTGCGGAGCGAGGGGGAGAAGCTCGATCAGAAGCTGGCGGAGCTGTTCAAGTAACGCGATCGGTCTGCACTACCGCACTTTCCTAAATTAGGAATGAAAGAAGGATGAGGCATGGGAAAACGGTTTAAAGTCCAAACCTTGGTCTGTCTCGTAATCGCTCTTCTTCTGTCATCGATGGTGTTCCCCGCTCCGGCCGCGTATGCGGATTCGTCAGGCGGAGGCCAAAGCGCTGCAGTCCCCCAGCCGATTCGTTACGACTCCGACAAGTGGGCCGTACTGCCGGAGTGGAATTCGGCTCCTGTAATCGACGGCCAGATGAACGAATGGATGTGGGGGCTCGCCGCGAGCCTCAAAGATTTCAAAACGGCTTATTACGGCCATTCCTTGTCGCAGGATGCGGAATACCGGGTCGCTTACGATGATAACCAGCTGTATATCGGCGGCAGTATCACCCGCTCGGAAGCGGATACGCTGGCGTTTATCGAGGTTCTTCTTCGTCCGGCCGCAGGCGGTAACGATTTCTATACGGTTAAAATTCCGCTCCCGACCGCACAAGCTCCCGTCTTGACGACGATCTGGAATCCGTCTCCCGACGTGACCAATTTATCGGCGGATGAGGGCAAGCACGTGATCCAGTCGTTTACGCACGCTACGACGGTTGAGCAGGACAGACGAATCGTCGAAGTGGCCATTCCGCTCTCCTCAATCGTGCCGGAGGGTGTGTCCGCAGGCGACGAGTGGCAGATGAACATTATGCACGTGCACAATCTGTACACGCAGCCGCTCAGCTCCTGGGTGGGGGTCCGGCAATCCGACCATTGGCATGAGAGCGGCCCCGGCGCGCGGATTCGCGCAAGCGTGATCGATCAGGACCGGATGGGAAGCATTTATTTCTCCCGTTTTCCGCGAGTGATCGTAGAGGCCGGGAAGGTGATGCTGCCCTGGCATCCGAAGGAAGCCAATACGGAGCTGCTGTACCGCGGGCATACGGAGAAGAGGCTGACCTTGACGCTGCCCGAGCTCCAAAGCGGAGCACTCGGCCAGCTGGGCAGCCAGGCGCTGAAAACGTCCACGGTCGAGCTGCTGTGGAAGGAACCCGGCAAGTCTTGGCAAAGTCTGGGCGATTATACGTGGAGCGAGGACGGAAGCTCCTTCCTTCTGGATTTCCAGCACCCGGCTCCCTTGGAGAGCGGAACGTACCAGCTGAGAATGGTGCTCTCGCCCAAGCTGGCGTTTCTGAAAGGAATTGCCACGCTGACGTTCGACCGGGATGCACTCGTATCGGCGGGCACAGCCGCGTATGCCGCCGGCGGAATACCGGAACCGGAAAATCCTGCCGGCAATGTCCCGTGGAGCGAGCCTTCGGCCGAGGTTCAGCGCATTAAGGCGCTTATTCCGCCGCAGCCGGGATTCGTCTTCGTCGGCTTGCCGGAGATGCCGGAATTGTATCCGGGCGGCGGACTGTACCAGCTCTCTGCAGACGGGCTCAGGCTGACGGCTCCGCGAACCGGGACCGTGTACCCGAACGACCAGTTTAAGGAAGACAAGGAGCTAGTGCTCACGAACGCGAAAGGCGAAACCGTCTCGATCCCGTACTACGAGGATGCCACCGGTAAACGTTATTTCATAACGGCGCATCTGTGGTATTTGCAAAAATCCCGGGCGATCAGCCAGGCGGCGGCCCTTGCGAAGGTGGACCCGTTGGGCGGAGCGCGTCTGCTGTACGAATTCGCCAAGGCGTACGAAGGCTACAATCCGACCGTCGACCGGGTGGCGGGCAATCTGCACGCGAACCTGTCGGCGGACAAACGGTCAGGTCCCCCGTACGCATACTGGGGCGGCATATGGGACCGTTGGTGGTACAACGATCTACCCCAACTGACTCCGCTGATTAAAGCTTACGCCGAGCTGAAGCAAACGAATGTGTTCGATCTGCTCGAGGCGGAAACCGGGGAAGACGTGGAGGAGCGGGTCGTGCAGAGTCTGATCGTTCCGTCCGCGGATTTCGTGCTGACGTATCCGGACTATCTGGGCAATATGTCGTTTCAGCCTTGGAAAGGGCTGATCGAGGTAGGCAAGGCGCTCGGGGAGCCGGACTATATCCACCGGGTCGTCGAGCTGATTGAAAGCCTTGTGACCCAGATGTTCCTGTCGGACGGCTACTGGCAGGAGGTGACGCCGAGCTATCACCTGCAGACCGTAAACGGCTTGAAGCAGGTAGCAGACCAACTGAAGGGCTGGAGCGATCCGGCGGGTTATGTGTCGCCGCGAACCGGTATCCGGTTCGACAATCTCGATATGGAGCAGCAGTTCCCGATTATCCGACGGGCGGTGGAAAACGGCAACAAGCTCGTCTACCCGGACGGAAAAGTGCTGCCGGTCACCGATACGTGGGCCAACGGCAAGCCGGCCAATCCGATAATCAACGGAGGCTCGTTCCTGCTGCCGGCTGCCAAAATCGGCCGTCTGGCCGGAGGCGAGGGACCGGGTCAAACCCAGCTGTACATGGGCTTTCAGCCGAAATACGGTCACGCTCATCTCGATCCGCTCAATCTGAGCTTGTACTCGCAAGGCCAGGAGCTGCTGCCCGATCTCGGTTATACGCACAATACGTTTTACCGCTGGTTCGCGCTTTCGACGATGGGACATAACACGGTTGTGGTGGACAGCGCGAATATGGTGAACGGCGCCCAGGCGAAGCAAGGCGGCAACGTCGAAGCTTTTGTAACGGAGGGCGGTTTGTTCCAGGCGATGCGCGCCGATTACGCTTCGGCGTACGGGGTCACGGAGGCATACAGCCGGGAGCCGTGGTTCGTGCCGTTCGCGGATGGAAGCGGGGAGCAGGGCTACGTGCTGGACCTGTTCCGCGTCAAGGGAGGAAGCCGGCACGAGTATACGCTGCAGGGGGACGCGAACCGCGATGCGGAATTTGCGACGGATATGCCACTCACCGATTACGGTCCGTATTTGCTGCCTCCGGGAACGAACGTGGTGCAGCCGGTAAGCAACAGCGACAGCGGCAGCGCGGAAGGCCATTATCCGGGTTATATCTACATCCGCGACGTGAAGCAGGCGCAATTGGAGGAAGACCGGTATGAACTGACGATGGTGACGAGTACCGGCGGTGAAGAGCAGGCGAAGCTGAACATAACCGGATTGCTCGAGCCGGGCAGCAACGAGCTGTATTTGGGACGGTCCCCGTCGCTCCGCTCGATTCGTCTTGGAGGCAGCGGCAGGGATAACAACGACGAAGCGGTGAAGTACACGATGCCGAAGCTGGTGCTGAGGCGGGACGGAACGAATCTGCAAAGCACATTTATGACCGTGATGGAGTCTTACCGCGGGAAGCAAGCCCGGATCGAAGCGATCGACCGGCTGCCGCTCGATCAGGCGCCGGAAGGCGCGGCGGCGGTTCGCGTCACCTACGGGGATACGACGGACATTTTGCTGAGCAATCCGAATCACCCGGAGCAGCCGCTCACGACCGGCGATGTGACGATGGTCGGAGAGATGGGCTTGATTCGGCTTATTAACGGGGAAGCGCGGGAGATGTCGCTCGTCGGCGGTACGCTGCTTAAGAAAGGCGATCAGCAAATCGCTGGACCGGGTCTAGCTGTGACGGGAAGCGTCAGCGGTACGAAACGGGCGGCAAAGGGCGACGCCTACGATGCGCTCGTCGTGGACGCCGCTGTGCCTGAAACGGCGGCAGGCCAAACGATCGTCGTGAATCATCCCGACCAAACCACAACCGGTTTTAAAGTCGGGCAGGTGCTGCGGGAAGGATCGCAGTCGATTGTGATGCTTGCCGAGCATGACCCGGGCTTTGAAATAATGGCGGACGGTTCGTCCCGGCAAGCCTTTTACCCCGGCCGCACCTGGACCGCGAATCATACGTTTTCCTTGTCCGGCACGGTAAGCGCCCAAGTGTACGGAGGTCCGCCTTCGCTGACCAGTTCGGTCACCGGCGCAGTATACGGGATGGACGGCAGACCGGTAGCGGGGGCGACGGTCCATGTGACCGGTTATACGAATCTTGCGGCGGTTACGGATGCCGGCGGATCGTTTACGATCCCCCATATCCCGTCCGGAACCCAGCGGGTGACGGCGTTCGGAGGCGGGTATGCCAAGACGGTATCGGATGCGATCGTTGCGGCTCCCGGTCAGACAGCTCATGTTACGCTTTTTATGGAGAGTCTGCCACCGGAGCTGATTGAGGTTACGCCTGCCTTGCTGATGGAAGGAGATCCGGTGCAGGCGACAGGCAACAGCAACGGGTACGTCCATCTGGTGCCTGCGGATACGCCGCCGACCAAGGAAGCGATCGAAACGGTGACCGCGAGCGTGTACGGAACGAGAGCGCAAGCGATGGCGAACGTACCGGCAGTTCTAAGCACGGAAGCGATAAGCGGCGGCAAATACAAAGTGTTCCTGATCAATGACAGCGGTCTGGTGTCTCCGGGCCAAGAAATTATCGTTCTGCCCCCCAATCTGACGAGGATGGAAGACACAAGTCCGTTCATCTCTTATGTCGGCAGATGGGAACGGTTCAACTCGTCCAACTATTCCGGCGGCACCATGATGCTGGGCCGGGAGAAAGGAGCCTACATGGATATTCCTTTCTACGGCTCGTCGGCTAAACTCATAGCCGATCTTCATACGGCCAGAGGCAAAGGAAACATATACGTCGACGGCGAATACGCCGCCACGATTGATTTCTACAGCTCTCCGATCCGCTATAAGCAGGAAGTGTTCGATACCGGTCCGCTGGAGGAAGGGATTCATACGATCCGGTTGGAGGCGCTCTGGGAGAAACAGCCGAGCTCGACCGGCTACAACGTTTCGTTCGACGCGCTTCACATTGTTCCGTCTGATTTTCTACTCACGGGAGTACCGCAGGGGCCGCTCGTACAAGGCGAGGCAGTAACTGCCTCGAGTTCGAGGAACGGGACGTTGTACCTTGTTCCGGCTGATACGGCAACCACTCGCAACGCAATCGAACAGGCGGGCGCGGGCACGGGCGGGAGGATGTCTCCTGCAGCGGCCGGCATTCCGGGGTCGCTGAATACGAGCGGATTGCCTGCCGGCTGGTATAAAGTGTACGCGATCGATGCGCAAGGCAAAGTATCCCCGGGATCGGCTGCGATCGCTATCGTGGACCCGCAGCAGCAAGCGGCGGTTATGGAAGATCATGATCCGATGGTGAGGTATACGGGAGATTGGAGAACGTACACCTACACGGCTTATTCGGGCGGTACGATGAAGCTTGCTTTCGAGAAAAACGCATATGTGGAAATTCCGTTTTACGGCACATCGGCTGTATTGGTCACCGACCTTCATACGGCGCGCGGCAAAGGCGCGGTGTACGTCGACGGCGTATTTGCAGGGAATCTCGATTTTTACGGCTCTCCGATCCGTTACAAGCAGGAAGTGTTCCAGACGGGGACGCTGGCGGAAGGGGCGCATGTTCTGCGGATCGAGGCGTTGTGGCAGCACCATGCCAGCTCGACGGGTTATACGATACCGTTTGATGCGTTAAAGGTATCGGCGAACTAGGAAATGGCGCAAGCCTGTTTCGCGGCTTTTTGTAAGAAAGGTTGAAGCCTCCCCCAAAAGTATGTCGCCCAGCAACGGAAACGAACTTGCTTTTGGGGGGATTTCAGACAGGAGAGGATCGGGATGTCGAAGAGATTGCTCTCCGCAATCGGGGGATGGCTCGTGATTGGTATCGTTCTCGCAACCGCGATCGGGTCGTATAACGATCGTACAGCCGGCAGACGGGTGCCGGACGGCGCTTTCCAGCCTTACACGGATAAATGGGCGATCGTTCCCCCGGCGGGGCAAGCTCCGTCGATAGACGGAAACCGGGATGATCCGGTCTGGAACGGGGCGGCCGTGCTCGGAGACTTCAGGACCGCCTACTATGCACGCCCGCTGTCCCGCGCCGTAGAGTACCGGGCCGTTTATGACAAAGACTATTTGTACATCGGCGGCAGGATCGCCCGTTCGGAGGCGGATACGCTGTCGCATATTGAAGTCATCGTCCGGCCGGCTGGCCGGGATGACGGTTTCTATGTCGCGCGTATACCGGTGGCGGCCAATGCGCCGGTCGCTTTATCCACGATCTGGAATCCGTCTCCGGATGTCACGAACCTTTCCGCCGATACGGGCAAGCGGATGATCCGCTCGTTCCGCTACGCCGTATCGGGGCAAGAAAGCGGCGGAAGCGGCGCCGGACCAACGCCGGACCGAGGGCCGGCCGCAAGCGATCCGTTGGTCGTGGAGACGGCGATCCCGTTCTCCGAATTGCTGCCTGCCGGCGGCCGTGCTGCCGAAGGTGACGAATGGCAGCTGAACATCGTGCATGTGCACCATCTGTACACGCAGCCGCTCAGCTCCTGGGTGCCGGTCCGTCAGTCGGATCATTGGCATCAGAACGGGACGACGGCCAATCTGCGCGTCAGTCTGGTGGACCAGGATCGGCTGGGCAGCATCTTCCTGGGCCGGTTGCCGGACCGTCTGGCTGCCGGGACGGGAAGTTTCGCCGCATGGCGTCCGGAGGACGCTCTGTTGATGGATAACGGTTTTACCGCCAAACAGTTGAGGTTCACGTGGAAGGAGACGAAGCTGTCCGCATCCGACGTGCAGCTGTACTGGAAAGAGCCGGGAGGCTCGTGGCAGCAGTTGAACGACGCGGATGTCAGCCGGAAAGGCTCCGCTTATTCGGTAGACTTCCGGCATCCGGCTCCGAAAAAAAGCGGACTGTATCATCTGCAGCTCGTTCTGGCGCCTGCCGCATCCTCCGGCCGGACGACGGTGCTGACGTTCGACCGCGACATGCTGACCGCCTCCGGCGATGCAAAGTATGCCGCTTCCGCTCCGGCGAATGGCGCGGCGAAGGATTCATTGGCCGAACCCGTCCCGTGGAGCGAGCCGTCGGCTGAGGTTCAGCGGATTAAGGCGCTGATACCGCCGCAGCCGGGGTTTATCTTCGTCGGCTTGCCGGAGATGCCGGAACTGTATCCGGGCGGCGGACTGTACCAGTTATCCGCGGACGGGCTCAAGCTGACGGCGCCGCGCACCGGTACGGTGTATCCGAACGACCGGTTCAAGGAAGACAAGGAGCTTGTACTTACGAATGCGAAAGGCGAAACCGTCTCGATCCCGTACTACGAAGATGCTTCCGGCAAACGTTACTTCATTACGGCGCATCTGTGGTATTTGCAAAAATCCCGGGCGATCAGCCAGACGGCGGCGCTCGTGAGGACCGACCCGCTGGGTGCGGCGCGTCTGCTCTACGAATTCGCCAAGGCGTATGAAGGCTACAATCCGACCGTCGACCGGGTGGCGGGCAATCTGCATGCGAACTTGTCGGCTGACAAACGCTCGGGTCCCCCGTACGCGTACTGGGGCGGCATATGGGACCGCTGGTGGTACAACGATCTGACGCAGTTCACTCCGCTCATTAAGGCGTATGGACAATTGAAGCGCACGAATGCGTTTGCGCTTCTAAACGAAGAAGCCGGAGAAGACGTAGAGAAACGAATCGTGCAGGGACTGATCGTTCCGTCGGCGGATTTCGTGCTGACGTATCCGGACTACCTGGGCAATATGTCGTTTCAGCCTTGGAAAGGACTGATCGACGTTGGCAAGGCGCTCGGGGAGCCGGACTATATCCACCGGGTCGTCGAGCTGATCGAAAGCCTTGTGACGCAAATGTTCCTGTCGGACGGCTACTGGCAGGAAGTAACGCCGAGCTACCACCTGCAGACGGTGAACGGCTTGAAGCAGGTGGCGGATCAGCTCAAAGGCTGGAGCGATCCGCCGGGTTACGTATCGCCGCGTACCGGCATCCGGTTTGACAATCTCGATATGGAGCAGCAGTTCCCGATCATTCGCCGGGCGGTCGAGAACGGCAACAGGCTGGTCTACCCGGACGGGAACGTGCTGCCGGTCACCGATACGTGGGCAAGCGGCAAGCCGGCCAATCCGATAATCAACGGAGGCTCGTTCCTGCTGCCGGCGGCCAAAATCGGCCGTCTGACCGGAGGAGCGGGACCGGGTCAGACGCAGCTGTATATGGGTTTTCAGCCGAAATACGGCCACGCGCATCTCGACCCGCTGAACTTGAGCTTATATGCACAAGGCCAAGAGCTGCTTCCTGACCTCGGTTACACGCACAATACGTTTTACCGCTGGTTCGCGTTATCCACGATGGGACATAACACGGTTGTGGTAGACAGCGCGAATATGGTGAACAGCGCGCAGGCGAAGCAAGGCGGCAACGTCGAGACTTTTGTGACGGAGGGCGGCTTGTTCCAGGCGATGCGCGCCGATTACGCTTCGGCGTACGGGGTGACGGAGGCGTACAGCCGGGAGCCGTGGTTCGTGCCGTTCGCGGACGGAAGCGGGGAGCAGGGCTACGTGCTGGATCTGTTCCGCGTCAAGGGAGGAAGCCGTCACGAATATACGCTGCAGGGGGACGCGAACCGCGATGCGGAATTTGCGACGGGTATGCCGCTTACCGATTACGGTCCGTATTTGCTGCCTCCGGGAACGAAGGTGGAGTTGCCGGTGAGCAACAGTGACAGCGGCAGCGCGGAAGGTTTCTATCCCGGGTATATCTACGTCCGCGACGTGAAGCAGGCGCAGTTGGACGGCGATCAATACGCGGTGACCCTCGTAACGGAGCGTAACGGGACTCCGCAATCGAAGCTGAACATTTTCGGGTTGCTGGAACCGGGGGATAACGAGCTGTATCTCGGGCGTTCCCCTTCGCTTCGGTCCATCCGCATGCTTGGCAGCAGCAAGGACAATAACGACGAAGCGGTGAAGTACACGATGCCGAAGCTGGTGCTGAGGCGCGAAGGCGTGAACTTGAGCAGCACCTTTACGACCGTGATGGAGCCGTACAGCGATCGGGCTGCCCGGATCGAATCAGTCGAGCGGCTGCCGCTGAACGGGGCGCCCGAGGGCGCTGTAGCGGTCCGAGTCACCTACGGGGACACGACAGACATCCTGCTGAGCAATCCGAATCACCCGGAGCAACCTCTGACGACCGGTGATGTGACGATGGTTGGAGAGATGGGCCTGATCCGACTGACGGGCGGAGAAGTGCGGGATATGTCGCTCGCAGGCGGCACGCTGCTTCAAAAAGGCGATCGGAAGGTGACAGGTCCGGGCGCCGTATCCGGCACGATCCGTGATATATGGCGCAAAGCGAAGGGTGATCCGTCCGATGCGTTTGTGACCGATCAGGACGTACCGGAACAGGCAAAAGGCCGCTATATCCTCATCCGTCACCCGGACGGAAGCAAGTCCGGGTTCAAAATCGGGGACGTGCGCCGGCAAGACGGGAAGACGCTGATTGTCCCGGCGGAGCACGACCCGGGGTTCGAGATGGCGGAGGACGGCTCGTCGCGTCAAATGTTTTATCCCGGACAGTCGTGGACGGGGCCGGGAACGCATACGTTTGCTTTACCGAATATCGAGCGGTTGAATCGATAACAGGAAGTTCGGCGGTTCGCCTTTGCACAGAACCGTCTTCACTGAATCGGCCGGGGAAGTCAGCGCTGCTGGCGGCTTCCGGCCGTTCTCAACACTACTGGGAGAACAGGGAGCGAGATTATGAAACCCTATCGGGCAGTCGTCATTGGAGCGGGGAAAATTGCGGGCATTCATTTGCAGACGCTGCATGAAAACGGAAGAACCGAGCTTGCGGCCGTAGCGGATATCGACCCAAGCAAGGCGGAGTCTGCTGCTTCCGCTTACGGAATTCCCATGTATACGGATTATAAAGAGATGGTGCTGACGCAGAAGCCGGATATTGCGGTCATCACGCTGCCTCATTTCCTGCACAAGGAATCTGCCATCTGGTGCGCCTCTCACGGATGTCACGTGCTGGTAGAGAAGCCGATGGCGATGAATGTCCGGGAATGTATCGAGATGAACGAAGCGGCGCGCGCCAGCGGCATTATGCTCGCGGTCGGACATATGCAGCATTATTATCCGGTGAACCGGAAGGCGAAGGAGATTATCGAGTCGGGGAAGCTCGGAAAGCTCGTGATGGTGATCGACCGGAGATGGAGCGATTATTTTACCGATGACCGCCCGTCCTGGTTTCTGAACAAAGCGCAGTCCGGAGGCGGGATCGTCATCAATATCGGCAGCCATTCGATCGACAAGCTGCAATGGCTGACCGGCAGCCGGGTAACGAGCGTCAAGGCGAGCCTGACGTATTTCGGAGACCGGGGAGATGTGGAGGGAAGCGCCAGTCTCCAATTGAAGACCGATTCGGGCGTTGACGCGAACCTATCGCTGAGCGGTTACCGCAACGTGATGACGAACGAAACGGAGCTGCTGTTTACGGACGGTCAATTAAAGATTGAGGGCAGCCGCAGGCTGTGGATCAGCGACAAATACAACAAATCGTTTGAACCGATTCTAACGGATCATCAGCCCGGCGCGTTCCAGGTGCAATGGGACGACCTGCTGGATGCGATCGGAAGCGGTCATGAGCCGGGAATATCCGGCCGATACAGCCAAAGCGTCGCTGCCGCGGTCGCCGCGGTGTACCGCTCTCATGAGACCGGCACGGAGCAAGCCGTCGAGGAGGCAGAAGCACGGATCGTTTAGATCCGTGCGGATTTGCCCGCGATCATTGCGGCCCCAATTGGAACGGACTTACAACAATCAGCCTTTCGAAACATCTGTAACGACCCGAACGATCCCCCTCTCTATACTTCCTCCCCTCCCTTGTGCTAATGTAATAGCTAACTAACAGTACGTGTTCAAAAAGTCCGGTTTTCAGCACCGAGAAGATGGGATGAAGCTAGGAAATGAGGAGCGGAGCGTAGTGGAAACTACGTGAGCACCGGAAGTTCCGGATGAATTCCATATTCGATGTCGAGCAGCTTCCTGTATCTGCTTCGTGATCAAAAGCGGACTTTTTGAACAACCTCTTACAGCAAGGGAGGTCCGCCATGTCCGTACGCTCCAAAATTATCGTTTCCTATACGCTCGTGCTCGTCGTTACGATCCTCATTTTTATTACGACGGCTTTTTTGGTCGCCTTGGCGGTCACGGGCGACGCGAGAAGCTTCAAGCCGTTTTATACGATCCATTTTACGCTGCAGCCTTTAACGCCGGAGCAGGAAAGCTTGTACATGGATTTAAAATATATCGCGAAGACGAGCCCGGAGAAGCTGTACGACGATAGTCTTCAGAAAGATTACGAGTTTCAGCTCCGCGTAGCGAAATCGACGCTGCTGATCCGTAAGGAAGGCGATGTCGACTTTGCCTCCCCGCAGCTGGAAGGAACCGGCGTGGAGCGGGTGCTGCCCGATTACGAGCTGGACAATATCCGAATCCGCAGCTCGGTCAACATCGGAGACCGGTTTTACGGCTATGCCAAATACGACTTCGTTCTGCCTGACCAGTCGCGGGGCAGCTTGTTCGTCATCCGCGAGCTCAGCCCGTTTGCGGCTTTGACCAGCAAATTGCTGCCTTTGCTTATCTCGCTGCTGTTTGTCGTATTGGTGCTGGCGAATGTGATGCTGTATTTCTTTATCACCCGGCGGATCATCAAGCCGCTCGATACGCTGCGTATGTCCGCCGCCCGGATCAAGGAGGGCGACCTGGATTTCCGGGTTGAGGCCCAGTCCCAGGACGAGATCGGCATGCTCAGCCAGCAATTCGAAGATATGCGCCGCAAGTTGAAGGAATCGGTCGATTTGCAGCTCCAGTACGAGGCCAACCGCAAAGAATTGATCTCCAACATCTCCCATGATCTGAAAACGCCGATTACGACGATCAAAGGGTACATTGAAGGGATACGCGACGGCGTGCCGAACACAAAAGAAAAGATGGACAAGTACGTCGATACGATCTACACGAAGGCGGTAGCGATGGACCGGCTGATCGACGAGCTGTTTCTGTACTCGAAGCTTGATTTGAAAAAGGTGCCGTTCGATTTTGTCCGGACCGACCTGCGGGCGTTTATCGACGGTCTCGTGGGAGAGCTGCGTTTCGAACTGGAGCAGCAAGGGTTTCAGGTGGAATGGGCAGGCAAGGGCGGCGCTCCGTTCTACGTTCTGCTTGATCCGGACAAGATGAAACGCGCGATTGTGAATATTGTCGAGAACAGCATCAAATTCTGTGATAAGCCGGACAAAAAAATTCGATTTACGTTAACGGAGGAAGCCGGCAAGCTCAAGCTGACGATCGAGGATAATGGGCCCGGCATAGCCGAAGATGCGGTCCGCTCCGTATTCGACCGGTTTTATAGAGCCGAATCGTCGCGCAATATGCGGACCGGGGGAAGCGGTCTCGGACTGTCGATCGCCAAGCAAATCGTGGAAGGCCATCAAGGTTCGATCGGCGTGGCAAGCGAACCGGGTGAAGGAACGGTTGTTTCAATCACATTTCACGTTTACGAAGAAACGTAGGAGTCGATCACGATGAAGCACATATTGATCATTGAGGACGAGACGAGCATAGCAGAGCTCCAGAAAGACTATTTCGAATTAAACGGTTTCCGCGTCGACATGTGCCATACCGGCCGCGAAGGGCTGGAGAAGGCGCTGCAAGGGGATTACGATCTGATCGTGCTCGACTTGATGCTGCCGGGGATCGACGGTTTTGAAATATGCCGGAGCATCCGAAGCGCCAAAGAAGTTCCGATCATCATCGTGTCGGCGAGGAAAGAGGAAATCGATAAAATACGCGGCTTCGGCACAGGCGCCGACGACTACATGACCAAGCCGTTCAGCCCGGGTGAGCTCGTCGCCCGCGTCAAAGCCCATCTGTCCCGATACGAAAGACTGGTCGGCAAAAAACGGGCCGATGACGAGATCCGTATCCGCAATTTGACGATTCATACGGCGTCGCGCCGCGTGTTCGTAGCGGAACGGGAAGTGACCTTTACCGCCAAGGAGTTCGACCTGCTTACGTTTCTGGCCATTCATCCGGACCGGGTGTTCAGCAAGGACGAGTTGTTCGAGCGCATATGGGGAGCCGATTCGCTGGGCGACAACAACACGGTAACGGTCCATATCCGTCGGATCCGCGAAAAAATCGAGTCCGACCCGTCCGCTCCGCAGTTCATCGAGACCATATGGGGCGCGGGTTACCGGTTCTCCGTCTGACAGAGGTTGTTCAAAAAGTCCACTTTTGATCACGAAGTCGATCCATAAGCCTGCTCGACATCGAATATGGAATTCAGCCGGAACTTCCGGTGCTCACAAAAGCTGCCACTACGCTCCGCTCCTCATTTCCTAGCTTCATCCCATCTTCTCGGTGCTGAAAACCGGACTTTTTGAACTCGTACTAACAGTTAATAAATATTTAATCTCCGGTTTCTTTCGAGTTTAGAATTGTCCGTTATGATGAATGCATGAAGTCGCAATCATTATAATCCGGGAGGAATTCAAGATGAAGAAACCACTTATGACTCTTTTCGCGGCCGCCGTCATCGGCTCCGCGTCGCTTATTCCTTATCATGCCCAAGCTGCAGCCGTTGACACGACCATCGCTGCCGCACTTAGCGATTTGTCTGAAGTGGGCTCCTACCGCAGCGCGATTGAAGGGTTGATCAAGCTGGACGTGCTGTCCGGCTACGAGGACGGAACCTTGAGGCCGAACCGCGAGCTGAGCGGCGCCGAGATCGCCAAAATTGCGGTAAAAGCGTTCGGCCTGCAGCCGAAATCGGACGGAGCTCCGCTGCCTTCCGACATTTCCGAATCCGAATGGTATGCGTCGTATGTACAGGCATTTCTCCACAACGGACTAAAGCTTGGCACGGGCGGCAAGTTCGCACCTGCGGTGCAAGTGACTCAGCAGGATCTTGTATCGATTGTGGCAACATCGCTTAATAAAAAACCGGCAATCGTTCAAAAATGGGTGACCGATTATACCCCGGGCAAGGCGGTAACCCGCGGGGAGGCGGCACAGCTGATCTGGAAGTCGATCCCGCACCTTCCTTCCGCGAATGCAGAAGTGACGAGCGTGAAGGCGCTCAACCCGGTGACGCTTGAAGTCACGTTCTCCGCACCGCTCACGGCTGCTGACGTCAACCTGGATCAGGCGAAGAAAAATTTCACCTTCGACAATGACATGATGCTCTTGAATGTACCACAATTAAAAACCGGAGCCGTCTCCACCTATATCGTTCCCGTAACGGTACAAGCGGCCGGAAAGACGTATACGATGTCGTATAAAGGCAAAACCGCCGGTACGTTCGAAGCGGTAACGAACAAAATTCCGACCGGTACGGCTCGTCAGGTGACCAGCGACACGTTCGAGATCGAAACCTTGCTTGAAGACGGAACGGCAGATTACGGCTATGTGGTGGAAGCATACTACGGCAGCCGCAACGGCCAGGAGCTGACTCTGGACGAAAATAACCGGGCAAACGGCAAAACGTATGCGATCATCTCCTCGCTGCGGGATAAATCCGTAACGATCACGCCGGAGGGCGGACAGCCGATCGTGGCCAAGTACGTGCCGTTTACACAGGCGACCGACGGACGTCAAGCTCCGAAATACCGTCTTCCTGCCGGCGAAACGTTAAAGCCCGGCGTAATCTATACGGTGTCGTCCGACTGGTCGACGATTAAAGTGCCATCCTTCAAGGCTCAATCGGTAGCTCCGCTCGCGATCCAATCGGCAAGCGCGATAAACGAGACATCGATCGAAGTCGTCCTGAATGCCGATCCGAAGGACGAGCTGTTCGCGCTTCGCAGCGTAACGCTTACCGCCGAAGACGGAACCGCGGTTACCGCTATGTACAAGTTCCAAAGCCGCAAAGGTGCGGCGGGTACGTTCGATTTGACGAACGGCGCGAAGCTTGCGCCGAACACGACTTACAAAGTGACGGCTTCCGGCGATTGGGCTTCCGCAGATCAGGTAACGTTTGCTACGAAATAAAAGCATAAAACCGACCGGGCAACGTTCGGGAAGAAGGATCTCCTCGGAGGTCCTTTTTCATCAGGATGAGGAGGTAGGTCTAGATGGATATTTGGTATAAAATAGGGTTGATAACGTTAATATCCGCCATGCTGGCAGGCTGTCAGGCCGCGCCGGCGCCAAGCGGACAGGGTGACGGAGAACAGATGCGAACCGAAACGTCCCAACAGCCGAACGAAACGCAGCCGCAGCCGAGCGAAACGCCCGCACAGCCTGCGGCAACACCACAAGATGAAAGGAGCGCCGGCGAATTGAGCAAACAGTTGATCGAAGCGGCGGAACGCGGGGATACCGGCGTTGTAAGAACATTAATTTTGCAAGGAGTGGCTATCGACGGCCGGGACGACAGAGGCCGTACGGCCGTTATGGCTGCGACGCACGGCAATAAACCGGAGACCGTGAAAGCGCTGATCGGTGCCGGAGCGAACATCCATATTCAGGACGACCGGCAGGACAACCCGTTTCTGTACGCAGGCGCCGAAGGACTGCTGGATATTTTGAAGCTGACGATCGAAGCCGGAGCGGATACGAAGCTGACCAACCGGTACGGCGGCACCGCATTGATTCCGGCGGCCGAGCGCGGTCATGTGGACATCGTGAAGGAGCTGCTGACGACGACGGATGTGGATGTCAATCACATTAACCGGCTCGGCTGGACGGCTCTGATGGAAGCCGTCGTTCTGGGCAACGGGGGCGTCAAGCACCAGCAGATCGTGCAGCTGCTGATCGATCATAAAGCGGATGTGAATATCCCCGACAAAGACGGAGTAACTGCCCTGGAACACGCCGTCAAACGAAAGTATAAAGATATCGAGCGCATTCTGATCGAGGCAGGGGCGAAGAAGTAATCATTCGGACCACTGACGTACCGGACGCGCCTAAATAAAGACGCAGCCATCATCGCTTGCGAGAAGCGGTGATAGCTGCGTCTTTTGTCGGTTAGGCTGTCGTTGACGTATTTCTATACGGCCGGCAGGGTGTTGCGCCTATTCGTTTCCGGTGTTGGTTCTTTTCCTCCATTTGTTTGCGATTCCGTCTATGCCCCATCCGGCGATCAGCCAGAACAGCAGTGTAATCAAGTAATAACCGGCCAGCGGAATTCGGACGTAGGATCGTACTGTTACGCTTGCTTCATGCAACCAAAGCGGCGGACTTGTCAGAAATAACACGATGTTGTAATCGTCGGCACCCGATAGATTAAACAAAATGACAGCGGCGTACACGACCGGAAGCCAAAACTTCGCTTGCTTGAGCATGTTTGGGCCCTCCCTGAATTACCGGTATTCGATCAAGGCAAGTTCGGAAGCAGCCGGGCGACCAGCGCGTCGCCGTTGCTTGCGACTTTCACTTCCGCATATTTCGCCGTCCGTTCCACGTCCATGCCCGTTCCTTCCGGAACGAAGAAATGCTCGATGCCGTATTCGATCGTCCGCCAGCTTCTCCATTTGCCGTTCAGCACCACTTCGCCCGGCTGGAGCGCATACGACTTGTCGTACAGCTGTTTGAACTGATGCACTCCGGACGGCGACTTGGCCAGCACTACGGATACTTTGCCGCTTTCCTCCGGCGTATTGTCGGTCCAATCTCTTCCGAACGGCTCGGAAACGGTATACCGCAGCTGTACGTAGTCTCCTTGCAGCAAAGAACGCGGGTCCAAAGGAAGGAGCTCCAGATATACGGTCTCTCCGCGCGCCAGTATCGTTTCGCTCCGGCCGATCTGGACCGACAACAGCATCAGGCAGGAAACGACTACGGCCGCCATCCAGAACGAGCGGACACGCGGTCGGATATCAGACAACCGTTCCTCGGGAGCGTTCCGGAATTTCCGCTCCAGCCAGTAGGTGACCAGCAGGAGGAGGCAGCCGATGAGCGCGAGGCTCCACGACTTATGCAGCAGCTTCCACGCGGTATCGTAATATTTCCAGAAGACGAACAACGTCCAAAATCCGAAGGTGACCCGGTATGCCGCCCTTTCGCCCAACCGATGCGCACCGACGATACAGGCGAGCAGAACGATAAAATAGAGCAGGTCGTACTCGTAACGTTGTGAAGCAAAAGTCAGCAGCAGGAACAAGGTCAAAAACGAGTAATACCCGCACCAGCGCATGGCGGACCGGAACGTGCCGACCGGTACGAAGCGATGCAGCCAGGAGATAACCGGCATGACGCAAGTTAGGAGAAGCAGCACCTGCACGGTATCGTCAAGCAGCATAAACAGCCACAGTCCCGCGATCGTAACGGCTGCCGTAAAAAACATCGAACGTTCTGCCAGTCCTGTCGCGAATGTGAACATCAGAGCGCAAACAACCAGGTAGACGAGAAGGAGCAGCGTAAATTCGTCGAACAGGGCGGAGCCTACGCCGATGCATAATCCGATCGACAATAACGAGTAGCGGATTACCGGATTCAGCTTACGCGCGGCCGTCATGGCGATCGTCAGAAACAACCCGGCGCTGTTTAATACATTTAACGGCTCATCGAGATCGAAGACGAGGATCAGAAAACCGATCAAGCTGACGGCCCCGATCACCGTTCCGACGAAAATAGCGGTTATCGAAAGCACTCTGACGATCCAATGCCGGAGCGCTTTGCCGCTTTCCTTCTGTTCCTCATCGCCCTCGGCATCGTCCGGAGGAACGAGTGATTTGACGTATTGTATCCATTTCGCACTGCCCCATATAAACAGCCCGGCGAACAGAAGCGACAGGATGAAAAACGATTCGCCGGCTTCGAAATGTAGAAGCAGCTCGATATATTTCATAATGAGATACACCGACACGAACAATCCGGTTCCGAGCAAATACGGCTGGTTCGCTTCCCGGATGTAAAGCCGGACCCATACGACGAACAAAACAACCGCCGCAACATTGAATATCTGTGCGTAATCCTCGAACGCAAACGAGTTGGAGAGCAGGATGACGATCCCGTTTAATACCGTAAAAGCGGTCGCTGCCAGAAATGCGCCCCGGAGCCGGTTCGTCCGGACGAGATAGTAGAGCAGTCCGTTAATGAAAGCGAGCAGAGACAAGATGCCGATCGCTTCAACGTCCTCGTAATCGACAAAACCGGTATTCGGAAAAAAGTACAGCCAGTAGGCCAGCGTACCGAGAATATAAGCGAGTACGGTGAATGGTTGCCAATTGACCTGTAAGGCGAATACGATCGATGCTGCGCACCAGACGGCGTACAGGGCGTAACTGTCGGCATGCGAATTGTACGTTTGCCCGATTACCAAAAGCGCGACGCCGAACGTGATGCAGCAGGAGAACAGGGAGAGCCGGCTTAGAAACTGCCGTCCCGGACGCCCGGCCAAATAGACGGACAAGCCGTACAAGGCCGCAAGCAGAATCATGATCGGGGCAAACTTTTGCCAGCGGTCCAGCGAGCCCCAATTGGAGGCGAAGAAATAGACGAGAGAAGCGAGCAGCGAGCTGCAGCCGAGCATGTATCCTGCATTGTAGCCGAAGGATTGGGTTTTCATGGTGATTCCTCCCTGAAGCTTTAGTGGAGTAACATATCGAGTCCTCTTGATCTTATTGTATCCGCTTGGCTCCGGATTTCTAAGTACTAACTTTCTCTAGTACCTGGTCATAATCGCTGCTTATAAATTACCCGGACACAGCAGTTTGACACAAGGCGCGAAGCAATTTCCGCCGCTTTCGGCCGATAGGCAGTCACCCGTGGGCGATTCGCGTAATATGATGGTTGTAGAATAAAAACGTCTGCGAGGTGTACGAATGGCTGTCGTCAAAGCAAGGGCCAACGATATCGATCTGCTTGCAAGACTTCTGCGCGCCGAAGCGGAAGGGGAAGGCGAGCAGGGCATGATGCTGGTCGGCAATGTGGGCATCAACCGGATCCGGGCGAACTGTTCCGATTTTAAAGGGCTGCGGACGATCCCGCAAATGATTTACCAGCCCCACGCCTTTGAAGCGGTTCAGCACGGATATTTTTATCAGCGGGCGAGAGACCGCGAGAAGCGGCTGGCGCAACGGTCGGTTAACGGGGAGCGGAGCTGGCCGGGCAAGTTCAGCTTGTGGTACTTCAGACCGGAGGGCGACTGTCCGCCTACCTGGTACAATCAGCCTCTCGTCGGCCGATATAAGCTGCACTGCTTCTACGAGCCCAAGCCGGGCGAATGTGATAATATTTACAATACGTTCTAGATACCGGCAGGGCTCTCGGCCGGCCGGTATGCCGCCTTTGCTGACAAGGGCGGCTTTTTTGCGTCCGCATGCAGTCGACTGCAGGGAAGTCGGCCGCTCGTGAAGAATACCAAAGATGTCCGTAATGGAACAAAACAGGATCAAAGGTGGATCGGAATGAAAAACAAGCTGCAAGGAATCGCAATCGGCATTATCATCGGCGTCGTATTCTCCCTCACTTTCGTATCGGCGTCCGGAACGAGCACATCGATCGACGTGTATTTTAAAAATTTGCGTTTTCTGTTTGACGGCGTCGAGAAGAAAACGGAGCAAAGCAGCTTTATCTACGAGGGGACGACTTATGTGCCGATCCGTTTCGTCAGCGAAGCGCTGGGCTTGCCTGTCAAATACTTCGGCGAGACGGAAACGATCCGGATCGGGCGAATTTACGACGCTCCTCCGGCAATGACAATCGATCAAGAGCAAACGTACGAGGCGACGATCACAACGACCAAAGGGAGCTTCAAGGTGGAGCTGTTTGCGAAAGACGCCCCGAAAACGGTCAATAACTTCGTTTTCCTGGCCAAGGACGGATTTTACGACAACGTCTTGTTCCATCGCATTATCCAATCGTTCGTCATTCAGACCGGCGACCCGACCGGAACCGGAAGAGGCGGACCGGGGTACGAGTTCGAGGACGAGCTGGACAACGGCCACAAATATGAGATCGGGACCGTCGCGATGGCGAACGCCGGAGAGGATACGAACGGCAGCCAGTTTTTCGTATGTACGGGAGCGAACTGCGATAATTTGAATAAAAATCCGAACTATTCGATCTTCGGCAAAGTGTCGGAAGGCATGGAAGTCGTTACAGCCATCGCCGCCACGCCGGTTGAACTGACGGCATACGGCGAACCGAGCAAGCCGACGGAAGAGGTTCGCATCGAGAAAATCGAAATCGCGGTAAAACCGCAGTAGACATCTTGTTGAAAATGAATATCATTGTCATTATAATAGAAAAGAAGCAAGCTGACTTGGGTGAGGAGTGAAGCAATGTTTTTTGAGACAATAACCATTACGGTGAAAGAAGGGACGTCCGGGCTGGTCGTCGACCGTTTCAGCGGACCGGGACATATCGAGAAGTCGGAAGGTTTTATCGATATGAGCATTACGGTGAAGAAGACCCGGCGGGGCGACGAGGAAGTCATGATATTGATCCGCTGGGAGTCTGAAGCGGCGTGGAAAGGCTGGGAGACGAGCGAGGTTCATATCGAGGGCCACCGTCAGAGCAGAGGCCAGCCGAAGCCGGACCACATTATCGACCGGACCCACAGCCTGTATGAAGTTAAGGCGGTAAAGGGCTACGCAGGCGGCCAATAAAACGGAGTCTCCTCCGTTGCCGCACTGCACGGCATACATAACGTATAAGAACGGATAAGAAGAAATCCTTGCTGAGCCGCTGTAACGCGCGCCAAGCAAGGATTTATTATATCCGGAAAACGTGTCTGTTCATAAGTTCTATTGTAGGATGACTGTCCATATAGTAAAATAGTAGCAGGACCTTTTACTTATTGCTAAGGGAATGATGCCGGGTGAGTGTACAAGTGGATCATTGTCCGAACTGCGGCTCCGTCTACCGGAAAAATTTCCGCAACATCTGCAGCGATTGCAGCGCCGCTCAAGATACGTATTTGAGCCGCTGTCTCGATTATTTATGGAAATATCCCGATGCGGCAACCGAAGAAGTCAGCCGCATGGCTGAGGTTCCTTTGGCGTCCCTTCATAGCTTTATTAAAGAAGGCCGGATCTCGCGGTTTTACCGCAAGCTTACCTACCCGTGCGAATGCTGCGGCGCCCCGGTACGGGAACGCAGGTTATGCGGATCGTGCAGCGCTCCTTTGCAGGAGATCGCGCGCCAGCTGCAATCGAGAGTCATTCCGCTGCAGCCGGGAAACGGCTATATTATGAACAATCGGAGAAAATAACGGAAACAAGTGTCACTTTGAACAAGCGGCCCCTCATATGATGGTTAATATTCGGTATGAGGGGGAAGAACTGCGATGGCATCTTGTCTTCCATGGAAATACAAAAACGTGACGCCTGCTGTGTTCCGCTCGCTCCAGACGCTGGGGAAACAAAAAGGCATTACGATCCCGAGCACGCCCTCGGGGACGTTTACGGTAAAGGTTGCGGGGATGCAGGTTAGCTTCCAATACGCCTGGGACGGAAAAACCGGTCAGCTTATGCTGAAGTGCGTATCCAAGCCTCCGCTGCTGGGCTGTTCGACGATCAAAGGGTTTGCCGATAAAATCGTAGCCGAAAGCGGCGGGAAATCGGAATAATCCAAAAGTGATGGAACGTGCGCAGGAAGCGAAGCTCAACCGTAACCATCTTGTATGGTTATGGTTTTTTTGTTTTTCATCGCAGAAACGATTTCGACTTGAAGCTTTTCATAAGGAAAGACAAGCTGTGAAGCGGATTGAGCCCGTTTTCGATTTGTGAAATAGAGGGAACCGGCAGCTAAAAGGCATCTAAAAAAGCCTCCCTCCTGCAACAGGAAGAAGGCTGAAAGTTTATGGTTGATTTCGATTGGAAACTATGTTATTATCAAGGGTATAGCTGATTGGGATCATCAAATTTTCATTACTGTTCTACTTTACAGTACCATATGCTAAATTAATTGTCAATACCGGAAATGGAGAACGATCCCAGTTCCTAGTTGGCAAGATGAACTATCCAGGTTGGGGGGAGCCGTATGACAGACAACGATCGTCAACCGGGACCGGAGACAGCGATTACGCTGGAACAGGTGAAAGAGGGATTTGCTTCTTCCGGGGAAGAGACGAACTTCGCAGACGACCTGACACTGCCGCCGGGCACGAATATCAACGATCCTGTTCGTATGTATCTGAAAGAAATCGGGCGTGTTCAGCTCCTTTCTGCCGAAGCGGAAATCGACCTTGCCCAAAGAATCGTCCAAGGCGACGAGGAAGCGAAGCAGAAGCTGGCCGAAGCGAATCTTAGACTCGTAGTCAGCATCGCCAGACGGTATGTCGGCCGGGGCATGCTGTTTCTCGACTTGATTCAGGAAGGCAATATGGGGCTTATGAAAGCGGTCGAGAAATTCGACTACTCCAAAGGATTCAAATTCAGCACTTATGCCACATGGTGGATTCGTCAGGCGATTACCCGCGCTATTGCCGATCAGGCCCGAACGATCCGGATCCCGGTACATATGGTCGAGACGATCCATAAGTTTATCCGGGTGTCCAAGCAGTTGCTCCAGGAGCTCGGCCGCGAGCCGACGCCCGAGGAAGTGGCGAAAGCTATGGATCTTACGGCCGAAAAGGTCAGGGAGATTATGAAGATCGCCCAGGAACCGGTTTCCCTGGAAACGCCGATCGGCGAAGAAAACGATTCGAACTTAGGGGACTTTATCGAGGATCATGATGCGCTGGCACCACCGGATGCGGCTGCCTTCGAATTGCTGAAGGAGCAGCTGGAAGACGTGCTCGATACGCTCACGGAGCGGGAGGAGAACGTGCTTCGTCTGCGCTTCGGCCTGGATGACGGGCGGACCCGTACGCTGGAGGAAGTGGGGCAGGTGTTCGGCGTTACCCGCGAGCGGATTCGCCAGATCGAGGCGAAGGCGCTGCGCAAGCTGAGACATCCGAGCCGCAGCAAGCGTCTGAAAGATTTTTTGGAATAAAGGATATGCTTGTATAAATAAGTAGGCGACCCGCACTTTGGTGCGGGTTTATTTAATTAGAATGCATCGAATGCATCGAATGCATTAGCGTGCATAAGAGCGGTTTGTACCGTTTATTTTGTCCGGAACCGGCTTGGCTGGGGAAATAAGAGCGGCCGGGGCGAAGGCCACCATTTCCTCACATGCACCACAGTTGGGGCTGCACGTTAAAGGAAGGGCTATTCCATTAGTGCTCCTATGGCAGGGGAACGTTCCTCTGTTTTATCATAAGGACCTCAATTTCCACGGTAAAGTGGAGGCTGAGGTCCTTTTTCACCGGGAAAATCGGTTCGAAGCGAGCACCAAAAGCCCGAAAAAATCGCTTTGGAGACAGCCTCTTTTCTTTATTAGTGCAACGGGGCCAGATCCATGGTTCAATCGCGTGAAGAAAGTTCTGGTATACTTATATTTAAATTTTTCGAGCGATTTGCATGGAGAAGTGAACCGGATTTCGCAGCTGAAACGGAATGAATCTACAAGTTAGTCCATGATTACGAAACTCACTGAAGTTGATAAATAAGCATTGACAGCGTTAACAACGAGAAATATAATCATAAGTGAACCAGAACTTCAAAAAATGCTAACAAACAAATAATGCAGATTATAATGGTTCACTTATAGTTATTTGATCAGAAAGGGGATATTTACGATGATTAAGAAAGCGATTACAGTTTCACTCGGCGCTATGCTGGTGCTCACCGGATGCGGCGCAGGCGGCCAAGGAGGGGCGAAAAGCACCGATACCCCCCAGCCGGAAGCGTCCAAGCCCGTGGAGAAGGCGCCTGATCCGGTCACCTTGAAAATGTACGATGTGCAGCAATTTACGGACGACGATTTCAATCGGTTAATCGTGGAACCGGTGAAGAAGAAATACCCGCATATTACGATCGAGCGGATCGCAAAAGCGAACAACCCGATCGACAACGTAATCGCCACGAAGCAGCAGTTCGACCTGGCCACCTTATGGCACGGCGGATTGCCTTCGCAAAACTTGCTCGACTATTTGGAGGACATGACGCCGCTCATCCAGAAAAACAAGTTCGATCTCGGCCGATTCGATCCGAATGCGCTCGATGCGGTTCGCAAAGTTTCGAACGGGGGCTTGTTCGGCATCCCATACAACGTTAATTTTAATGCGTTGTATTATAACATAGACATCTTCGATAAGTTCGGAGTCGGTTACCCGAAAGACGGGATGACTTGGGACGAAACGATCGAGCTGGCGAAGAAGCTGACGAGAAGCGAAGGCGGAGTCCAGTACAAAGGTCTTGATCCCGACGGTCATGTGCGCATGATGTTCCCGCTCTCGCTGAACCTGGTCGATCCGAAGACGAACACGGCAAATATTAATGCGAACGATCAATTGAAGCGGGTGTTCGAAATGGGCAAAACGATTCACGACATACCCGGCAACGAGCAGCAAGGCTCTTTCCTGAACGTGTTTCCGAAAGATAAGACGATTGCGATGCTGGCCACCAGTAATTTTACGTCGTTCTTCCGCGACGTTCCCAACTTGAATTGGGATATCGCTCAATATCCGAGCTACAAGGAGCGCCCGAACGTGTACGGCATGTACGATCTCCATGTGATGGCCGTCCCGAAGACGAGCAAGCTGAAGGACGACGCGTTCAAAGTGATCGAGGTGCTGATGTCCGACGAAGTGCAGCTTGATTCGGTCAAAGTGACGGGACGGGTGTCGCCGCTGAAGGATCAGAAGTTCAAGGACAATTACGGCGCCGACCAGCCCGGGCTGAAAGGGAAAAACGTCAAAGCGATCTTCAAAAGCAAGCCGGCGGAAGCGCCCGAATTCTCCAGATTCTACTCGGACGCCAACGCCGTCGTCACCGCCGAATACAAAGATTATCTGGCCGGCAAAAAAGACGTCAACAGCGCCTTGCGGGACGCGGAGGAAAAAATCAACCAAGCGATCAAGACCAAGCTCGGCAAATAGGCCGATGATGAATCACCGATAGGGGACCAGGCGTGCCAGCTTGGGTTCGAACCGTCTATGGTCTGGGGTAAAGGATGCGGCAGTGTCCGAACGGCAGTCCGAATATCCCGTTCGAAACTTTGGCGAAAGCGGGGCATGTCGAATGGAAAACAAGTCGAGCGGCAAGTCGCAGGAAAATCAGGGAGGAGCCCGCCCGGTCAGCCGGCGGACGGCGATCGCGGCGATCGGCACAGGGACGCTGGCGGCGGCAGGAGCGGCCATGCTGCTCCCTAAAAGTATCGCAATGGGCCAAACGGTAGCAGGAGCTGTGTACGGCGGCGGCGAAAGTTGTTGCGGGGCCGCGAATGTGACGATCGCCCAGTTGCGGACCGACACTGCGCCCGACTCGTCCGGAGGTTTCTACTACGTAACGGATGCGGGCCGCGAAGGGGAGTTTTATTATGACGCCGGCGATACGTCGTCAGCGGACGACAACGGTACCATTTTCGTGTCCGGCTCGGGGAAGCGTTACAAACGGTCGTCGGGGAGATTTCCGGCCAACGTATACAACGTACGCTGGTTTGGCGCAAAAGGCGATAATGCGGCGGACGACAGCGCGGCATTTCAGGCGGCGATCGACAAGGTGCAGGAGTTGTACGAGGTGGACAAAACCGGAGGGACAATCTACGTGCCTCCGGGGAAATACAAGGTGACGGGGCTGACGGTGAGAAAGCCTTACGTAACGATCAAAGGGGAAGGCAGCGGTTCGTCGATCCTGATGAATTACTCGAATTCGGCGGCCATGTTCGATATTCAGCGGGAGGCGAACGTGACCAGTTCGATGCATAGTTTCGAGATGCGCGATCTGATGATCAAAAACAATGTGAACCGGCTGCCGGGAGATCGCCCGTTGGTGTACGCGAGACAAATGGTGTCCTCCCGGTTTACAAACGTCATCTTCCGCAATTCGAACGCTTTTGAAGGCGGCAGCGGGTATAACGGATCGGGTCTGAAAATATTAAACGGTTTTGAGCTTACGTTTACGAACTGCGTGTTCAGTCATTTTCTGAAAGGATACGCCGTCGATTTGCCTTGCCAGAGCATGAACGTCGGCAACCATCATTTCCTCGACTGCTTGTGGATGTATTGCGGTCACGGGCTGCTGATCGGCAGAGGCGGCAGCTCGATGCACAATTCGACGCTGCTCTCCAATCCGAAGTTCGTCGCTTGGCAAGGCGGCCATTATATTCGGGACGGCAAAGTGAAATATGCGCAAACGACGATCGCGTCCTCGCCTGCGGCGAATCAGGTGACCTTAACGAACGCAAGCGGTTTCGAGAGCGGCCAGCTGGTGCTGGTCGGCAGCGAGAGCCGGCTTACGCCGGCATATATAAGCGCAATCGGCGGCAGTACGATTACGCTTGACCGGGACGTATCCGTCCTGCCCGGCGACACGGCGCTGCAAGGAACGGTGGCGGTGCTTAGCGGCTGGAACGTTCAGGAGGTGCGGATGAACGTGGGGCATTTCGAAGGATACGACGTCGGTTTGCTTGCAAGCAATCATCTCGGGCTGATCTCGCTTGACAGCGTTCATGCGGGGAATTGCTCGAACGTCGTCGTCATCGACGATCAGGTTCAATATGTATCGATCCAGAACAGCCGCGTCTTCGCCAGCGATCCGAATAACCTGTGGCCGAATTGGTGGACGGCGGTCCGGATTACGAAGCTCGACAGCGACGACAACCTGATTATACTGGATAACAATATGATCGAAGGCGGCGGTGCTTATGTGTCCTATGCGGGCCGCGAGGTGGTCAACCAGACGGCTTTCCAGCCGAAGGTGCGCATCCAGAGCAGACAAAGCGGGGCCGTTTACGCCGGCAAGTTCGACCACTCTTTCAGCGGAAACGTCAAGATAGGCGGAGCCTGGAACGGCCCTCACCTGATCATGGGGACGTATCATCTGTGGGTGGACGCCTCCGGCGCGCTGCGGATGAAGGATAGCGTTCCGTCAGGCGATCTGGACGGCAGCCCGGTGTAATTCCGCTTCGGGCACATCAACACATCAAACGCTGAAAGCTGCCGCGCTTCGGAGAAAGTCGGGGATCTATGAATCTGGAATGTACACGCGGCGAATGTCCGCGAAAGATGCGAGTCGCTTTTGCGGGAGACAGCATTACTTGGGGAGACGGGATGCTGGATGACGGCTTCGTCGGAGAAGCGGACCGTTATATCCGCCAGACGTATGCCGAGACGCTCGCCAGCGAGCAGTTGCAGTTGAACGTTTCCGGGACGGCGGAAGCTCTCAGCAGCCGCAAGTTGTATGGCGGCCGCGCCTGGAGACTGACGGGAGCCGGCAGCGCGGTGTCGTTCGAGCTGGAAGGCGACGAACTTACCGTCGTGCAGGCGATGGAGCGGGGGAACGGTTCGGCTTCGCTGATCGATGTGTATGTCGACGGCGCGTTGTTCGATACGTTCTCCAACCGGAACGAAGCCCCGTGCGGGGAAGAGACGATCCGGTTCGTCGCGGACGGTGCGGGCAATACGTTCGATTTGGGACGTCCGTTTACTTATGCCCATTCGGTCAGCGCGGATGGGAGGCCAGCCGCGGGAGGGCTGAATCGCGGCGGTTACGGAGCGGTTTTTCCGGCGGATCAAGACTACCGGGTAATTCGAATCTACGGTTCGGATGCGCACGGGGAGACCGAAGTGCATCATGCGCTGCAGTTTCGCCGGACACCCGCACAGGGGACTGTCATTGAAGCTTCTTTCCGTTACGGCGAAACGATCGCTTATGCGAAAACGACCGTCGGCGAGACAGAGGAGCGTCTCGGCTCCCCGCTCGAGAGCCGTTACGGCGAAGGCGGCGTCGCTTTCGACCCGGCGAGGCCCGTCGCGGTGAGCAGCGGACTCGATTACCGCATAACCGACGATCGGGCGGTCCGGACCTGGACGTTCCCGGATACCAGGAGACGAACGTTCGAATTGAAAATACGCGGTTTCGATCCGCTGGGCGGCAAGACCGGAGATCCTTATCTGATCGTCAATTTTGTGACGAACCGGTTCCATTCGATCATGAACGCGGGAATCGGAGGATGGACAGCTAATCTGTATAAGAGCGACAAAGGATTGAGAAACGTCAACCGTCTGTGCGACTGGAAGCCGGATATTCTTTTTATCGGTCTCGGTACGAACGACGACTGGGAGGCTGGAAATACGTTTGCCGCGGTTCGGCGGATCGAAGGACTAAGCGAAGCGGGCGTAAGGCGCTTGCCTACTCTGCTTATTCAGAACTGCCGGTATGACGGGCCGGATCGGTACAGCGTCGATACGGCCGAGCTTATCGTCGCGGTCTGCGAACAGCGATGCGTCGTCATCGATGGTAAGGGAGCTTCGTTCGACTCCGTGAAGCAAGGGGATCTTGTCGTCGTCGGCGATTATTACGGCGACAACCGCAATGTGCAGAGCCGGCTGATCGAAAGCTGGGACCCGGATACCCGCACGGCCCGATTCGCAGAGCCGCTCGAACCTACGCCGCTCACGCCGCACATACGGGATTATGCTGGCCAGGCGGTACGAATCAAACGTTTGGACGGTTTCGTAACGGCGATGGAGCGGATGCTCGCCGTCATCCGGACAGCCTCTCCCGCAACGAGGCTCGCTCTGATCGAGACCGGGCTGAGCAACTATAACACCCGGCTTCTGATGGGTTACCCGGAAGTGATCCGGGATATCGCGATACGTAACGGAGCGGAAACGGTGAACGTGTATCGGCCTCTGATGCAGTGGCAGTATGAACAGCCTCACGACTTCCAGGGGTACATAGGGCCTGGAGAGCAGCAAAGTTCCGACGGCTCTTCCGAGTATTCGCTCGTTACCCCGGATGGCAGCGACATGGCGGAGTCTGCACGTTACCAGCTGCGCAACTGGTCCGTTCTCGTAGACGGGCGGGAGAGGTACGGCGACGGCTGCCGGATCGAAGGCGGCTACGCGCTTGCGTTCCTGCCCGGCACGGAGCCGGAGCAGCTTACGATCACGGATTGGAACGGGCGAGGCCGTAATCCGAAGGTCGGGTACCGCTTCATTCCGTCGAGGCTCGTCTTCACCCGCGATGTGCCTCCCCCCGGGGCCCGGATCGAAGTATCGGCTTCGCTCGCGAAGTGGAGTATGGACGATGCGCATCTCGGAATGCCCGGAGGGAACGGCATTTACGAAGCGCAGGTGAAAGCGGTGATCCGGCGGATGACAGGCCGTGAATAAATACGAAGTGGGGAGAACCTCCAAATCTTTAGGCGTTGGCCGGGATTGGAGGTTTTTGCGTGCTTCCGGAACGACAGGTAATACGGCAAGTGAAAAAAATTGCAACAACCGGGTACGGACGATTGACAATCGCTGAACTGTGATGTACTGTGTATATAGATATAAACACATGTACACATACACAGTATATCACTTACGCAAACCGAGGAGGATTTTCACATGATTATGGAGTATTTGGATAAGTGGTCTTATTTGGCAGTATTCGTCCTGTCGGCCCTGCCCTGGGTCGAGTCGGCGATCGTCGCGTTTTTCGCCGTTATGTTGGGGCTTAACCCTGTAGCATCCGGAATTCTCGCGTTTTTGGGCAATTGGCTCGTCGTCGTTCTGGTCGTGTTTCTGTTTGACAAGCTGAACGTATGGCGCAACCGCAGAAAGGGAGCCGCTCTGAATGAAGAGGCCGACAGCAAGAAGAGAAAGCGCGCCTATCACATTTTCGTTAAGTACGGTCTGCCCGGACTTGCCGTTATCGGTCCGCTGTTTATCGGAACGGAGATTGCCGCCGCTTTCGCTATGGCGTTTAAAGCCCCGCGTGGAGCCGTCATGTTCTGGATGACGATCGCTTTGGTGTTCTGGACTGTGGTTGCCTGTGTTGCCGCTTATTTCGGGATCGATGCGGTCGGCTTTATCCGCGGTACCGTATAATTGGAGGGAGAGCCATGTTGCGCGATGCTTGGCCGATAGCCTGGTATGAATTCAAACAGCGTTATCTTTCGCTGGCGATGAATATGATCGCTTCCGTACTGATTGCGCTTGTGGCTGTAGAGGCGCTGATGCGGTTTGAAAGGGACGACTTGTCACTGGATAACGTTCTAACGTTTTTGAATGTCGCAGATTTGCTGCTGCTTGCCGCTCTTCCGGCGCTCGGAGCGCTTTCGTTCTCCAGAGAATACATGTCCTGGAATTCGCTGACCGATGAACCGTTTCTGAAAAGGCTGCGGTTTTACCGGATGTGGGCGATCCCGCTGCCGGTTATTGCTTGGAGCCGCATGCTGTATATGCTGTTTTGTTTTGTAGTCTCGATGACCGTTTTTGTTATCGTATTCGTTGCCGTGGGCTGGACGGTGCTATCGGATACTAGACCGATTGCTCATTTATTGTCGTTCGCGCTTGTCTGGACTGGTTATGCGGCCGCGATTTGCGGCTTGCATCCCTTTCTGGAGTACGGGGCGAAGGCCAAGATGATCCACGTGGTCTCCATCGGAATGGTCGTAGTCATTATCGGAGCCGATCTGCTGCTGAACTACTTGCTGAATAAGACGGTGATTTTGCAAGTGCTCGATATGGTGAAAAGGAATCCGTTCTGGCCTGCCGCCATTTCGCTGTGCGCGGGTGTTATCGGCATCATCGCATTTCAGCGGGGGCTTGTTCGGCGGCTGGAACGTATCGATCTTCCCTGAGAAAGGAGGCGAAAGGGCCATCCGACTGCCGATTCAAATATCCGAACAAAGCCGGGAGCCGATCTATCATCAGATCGAGCAGCAGCTCCTTTCGTGTATCGTCAGCGGCCAGCTAAAGCCGGGCACGCCGCTTCCCTCGATCCGGGCGCTCGCAGGTGATCTGGCCTGCAGCGTCATTACCGTCAGTAGAGCCTATCAGAATCTGGAGCAGCAGCGGTATATCCAGACGATACAAGGCAAGGGGACGTTTGTCGCGGAGATGGAGGCTAAGCAGCAAAAGCAGGTGGCGGACGCCAGCTTGTATCAGGCGTTCCGAACCGTTGTCGAGATGAGCTTCAGGCTGCAGATGGACCCGGATACGACCCGCAAAACGTTTGAGCAGGTGCTGGAAGATATGTTGAAGGAAAGGGGGAAGCAAGGATGAACTCGACGATTGCGCTCCGGACGGAGCGGCTGGTGAAGCGGCGTGCCGATTACTGTCTTGGACCGGTCGATCTGGCGCTGGAGCATGGATACACCTACGCGCTGGTAGGCCCGAACGGAACCGGCAAGACGACCTTGCTGACTTGCTGCATGAACTTGACGCGGCCTACTTCCGGTAAGGTGGAGCTGTTTGGCCGCTCCTATGAGACCGGGGAGGCGGAGATCCGAACCTATGCCGCATTCGTCCCGGACCCTCTCGAAGGCTGCGAATCGTTTACATTGCTGGAGATGGAGAAGTTTATCGGCAGGTGGTACGAGCGGTGGGACGGGGAGGACTACCGCAGACGCGCGGAACGGTTTCGAATCCCGCTTCACAAACCGTACGGTCGGTTGTCGCAAGGAGACCGCAAGAAGGCGGCCTTGACGCTTGCGCTCAGCACGAGGGCGCCGCTGCTGCTGCTGGACGAACCGACGAACGGGCTCGATCTGGCAAGCCGCAGCCAATTGAAGCAAATGCTCGTAGAAGATTCCGAGACGATGGAACGCACCGTCCTGATGTCTACGCATTCCGTAGAGGATATCCGCCAGTTTGCCGATTATATATTGCTGCTAAAAGAGGGGCGGGTAGAAGGGCCGTACGATAAGGACAGCTTGTCGATGTCCTGGCGGAGATTGTGGCTAACCGCCCCGGCGACTCTCGATATGTCGGCGGTACCGGGGGCGGTAGAGTGGAGAGAAGCTCCCGTACCGCACTTGATCACCCGGGACCGGGATGCTGCGCTGGCTTATTTGGAGGAGAACGGCGTTCTAGTGACAAGCGAACAACCGCTGCCTTTGGACGAACTGCTGGAACGGCTGCTGCAGCTGTAAAATCAACTTGTAAAATCTATGAAAACAGCTTCCAAAACTTGCTTTCGCGGTTTTCGTATGGTATAGATGGATACGAGACCAACTGGGAGGCTAAGGATGCAAAGCTGGATTACGGACTTTATGAGCGAGTACGGTTATATCGGCATTTTTCTGATGATAGCACTGGAAAATTTGTTTCCTCCGATTCCGTCCGAGGTAATTCTGACCTTCGGCGGATTCATGACCACTTATTCGGAGCTTACGGTAACAGGCGTTGTCGTAGCGGCAACGGCAGGAAGCATCGCGGGAGCTATTGCCCTTTACGGCATCGGGCGCCTGTTGCACGTAGACCGGCTGGAAGCGATCATTGACCGCTGGGGACGGCTGCTTCGCGTGAAGAAGGAAGATTTGCATAAATCGGCCGCCTGGTTCGACAAATATGGGTACCGCACGGTATTTTTCTGCCGGATGATTCCTCTGATCCGCAGTCTGATCTCGGTTCCGGCCGGTATGGCCAAGATGAAGTTCGGTCTGTTCCTGCTGTTCACCACGATCGGGACCTTGATCTGGAACGTAGTGCTCGTCTCGGTAGGCGCCGCTGTCGGGGAATCGTGGGAAGATATCGTCGGTTTCATGGACGTGTACTCCAATGTCGCTTATGCGTTGATTGCCGTCGCGGGTCTGGCGGTCGTCTACTTCTGGATTCGCAGAATGAGGAAGAAAACTTCATAGAATGATATAGGATCGCAAAAGCAGAGAGCCGCCGGTTAACAGCCGGGCGGTTTTTTTGCTTTGAGCTTGGAGCTTAGAGCTGAGCAAATATAATCCGCTTGCAAGAAAAGTTGTTTCTTACAAGGGGCATTCGTCGTGGAAAAGGCTTAGTTTAGAAGCTTTTCATAGTTAGCGGACACGTTTTGACCCGCAGGAACCGTTCCATAAACGAACAGTGGAATATTGCCGAGTTATTAGCCATACATCAGCTTGAGAACATTGATGCACTCCATAATGTCGATTATTATAGTCTTAATTTGTAAAGAAGCGGGGACGCGGGAAGGGGGCGGGTGGGAAGTTGGTTTACGTTATAGTTAACTTGTTTCTCGTCGCGGCGTTCACCTTGTCGATTCGGAGAGCCGGTGTTTCCAGACCTTATTCGAAAGCGCAAAACCATATGAACAATCAAGTTCCCGGAGCGCAAGACGGGATCGGCATTACAAATCCGGTCGCTTATTGGATTATCGGCGAGGATCGATGGTCGATAGAAAAATTCAGGATGGCGCTTGTACATTCCGTTTTCTTGACGCTGCTGCTCATTGCCGCTTATCCAGCAGTTCATTGGAGGGAAGCGCATGACTCGGAAACAGAAAGCAACTGATGGACTGTAATCTATAAAGAGGGGGCGAGAAAGGCGAGAACATGCCTCGGTGCCTTTGGCTGATGGAACAAATCAATTACGCGTTCTCTCCCGATTAATAAACGCCTGCTGGCAAGTCGGTAGTTCGGAACCGACAGCGCCTGCGGCGTTTTTGTATGTTTGTATAGGATAGCTTGAGGATGGAGCAGCGTATAAGATATGTTTGCAGCCTTTATTTTGTCCGAAACCCGCTTGAATGGGGAAATAGGAGCGGTTTGGAGCTGTTAAAATCGGTGAAAAGCGTGCAGCCCCCGCCGGTATGCGAAAATAGGAGGTACAAACCGCTTTTATTCGCCTCGGTTTTGCGAATAGGCCGAAAATAGAGGGGGCAAAAGACCCTTATGGGGATCGACCGACCGCCGTCACATCGTCACGTTGCGAAACAACGGGCTGGAAATTACGTTGCGGTACGAACAATTTCGTAATCCACAATTGGGCCGCACACGTCGTTCCCAGCGAAGGCTGAGCATAAACCGCTGGCAAGAAAGCTATTCGGGCTGCAAAGGAAGTCGCGGCTGTAGCTGCTGCCGCCGGTTACTGCCGGTTGCTGCCGCCCAAACGATCCACATAATGAGAGAGCGTCCGCAGCGAAGGCGTCCGTTCCCTCCCGCACTTCCTTGAATGGATTAGCGCGCACCGAAAAGGCCGTCCCGACGGCGTTCCTTGACCGGCTTAAACGAACCGGCGCAAAGAAATTACCGCAGCAGAGCCGGATCGATCTCCGGCACGAGCCCCTCCTTGGCGGCCCGTGTAAGCAAAGCGGTAATGGCGTTATACCCGTCTTCCCCTAAATTGGCCGTAAACTCGTTTACATACAGCTCAATATGCGCCTTCGCGACTTCCGGCGACATCTCCTGGGCATGCTGCATGACGTAACTCCGCGACGCGTCCGGGTTCGCCCAGGCGTATTCGACTGAAGCGCGGGTCCAGCGCGCGATCGCGTCCAGATCGAGCGAACGGCGGGCGATAATCGCTCCGAGCGGGATCGGAAGTCCCGTATCGGTCTCCCACCAGCTGCCGAGATCGCTCAGCATGTTTAACCCATAGGACGGATACGTAAAGCGGGCCTCGTGAATGACCAGACCGGCATCGATCCGGCCGTCGCGGACCGCCGGCATAATCTCATGAAACGGCATTACGACAATGTCCTTGACGCCGCCGGGCACTTGCTGGGCCGCCCACAAGCGGAACAGCAAATACGCGGTAGACCGTTCGCTCGGCACGGCTACGCGCCGGCCGGCGAGTTCGGCCGGAGCTGTAATGCCGCGATCGCCTCCGGCGGATAATACGAGAGGGCCGCAGCCTCTGCCGAGGGCGCCTCCGCAAGGCAGCAAAGCGTAGTCGTTCAGCACCCAGGGGAGGGCGGCGTACGATATTTTAAGCACCTCCGGTCCGCTCGAAGCGGCGGCCAGATTGTTGGTGATGTCGATATCCGCATAGGTGACATCGAGCGTGGGCGCTCCGGGCAGCAAACCGTGCGCCCATGCGTGAAAGACGAATGTATCGTTCGGGCAAGGCGAATAAGCGATCTTCATGGCAGTACCTCCGTTAGTAGGGCGCCGGCAGACTCCAGCGTCTTCATGGCGTCTTTGATATTCCAGGCGGAGCGGTCGCGGGGCCCGACCGGATTGGAGATGGCGCGGATCTCCAGCACTGGCAGTCCGCGGCCGGCAGCCGCAACCGCGACACCGTAACCTTCCATCGCTTCGGCAGCCGCCCCGGGGATGCGGCGGACGAGTCTCTCCGCCGTCTCGGCCGTCCCGGTAACGGTGCTCACGGTCAGGACGGCACCTGTCGTCACGGGATGTCCGGCGTTGTGCAAAGCTTCGGCAAGGCGCGTAGATAATTCGGGTTCTGCAGCAATACGCGAGGAACCGAATCCTAACTCGTCCACGCTGATAAAACCGTCGGGCGTCTCGGCGCCGAGGTCGGCGGCAATCAGAGCGTCGGCTACGACAAGCGACCCGACAGGCGCCCGGCCTACAAAACCGCCGCCAATTCCGGCGCTGATGACCAGTCGGTAGTCGCCCGCTGCAAGCGCCGCGGCCGTTCCCGCTGCCGCTGCCGCCGTTCCGACGCCTGCCGCCGCCAGTACGAACCGGTTGTCGCCGCCCAATCCGCGCTGCAGCGCTTCTTTTTCCGCCTCGACGGCGGTTATGATCAGATAAGGCTTTTCGGTGCTGGAATTAAAATATAAATTCGGAGCTTGGCTCATCCGGTAACCTCCTTGACTTGCGGGTACAACCCTGTCCTATACAAACTTATCCCGAATAGGCCGCTGTTGTAAAGAGGCGCCGGGATTTCCCGGACCTGCATAACCGTCCGGCCTGCGACAAACACTACCTTTAATTCTACAGGTTTGGCAAGGAAAAGGAGGCCGCTTCGTGAAAGGTGCAATACGTTACTGCTTGGGTGTGGGACTGGTGGCAGCTGCATTGACGGTATCCGGCTGTGCGAACCAGAAAACGCTGAAGGTCGGAATCGAAAGCGATTTTCGCCCGTTCACCTATACGGAAGGCGGGGAAAACAAAGGGTTCGAGGTCGAACTGTGGGAAGAGATCGCGAAGAAGGGGAATATCAAATACGAACTTGTCCCGATGGAGATGGGGAATATGTCCACAGCGCTAAAATCCGGTGACGTTGATCTAGTCATTGCCGGCATGACCGTTAATAAAGCGCGCAAAGACAATTTGGCTTTTTCCGATCCGTATTTTCAGACCGGGCTCGTGATGCTGACGGCGCAGGATAATACGGACATAACGGGCAAAGATAAACTGAAGGACAAGACGGTGGCGACGCGTATCGGCTCCACGGCTTATACGTACGCGGGCATGCTGCCGAAGCTGAAGGAGGTTCGGGGTTATCCCGATATCAATCAGGCGTATGAGGATTTGGCCAACAAAAAAGTCGACTGCGTCATTTTCGACGAGCGGAACGCTCACGATTATATCCAAACCAAAGGCCAGGGCAAAATCAAAATCGTCGGCGACGTTCTGAACAAAGAAAGCTATGCGATCGCCGCCAAGAAACGAAACAAATATATCGGCAACATTAACAGCGCCATCGAACAAGTATCCAAAAACGGCACCTACGAAACGTTATATATGAAATGGTTCGGCAGTAAGCCGAAAAAGCTGCCCGGCCAGTAAGTGCGTCAGCAATAAAAGTTGAATAAATTCAGCTTACATCCGGCGGCCCGCTCTTCGCAGAGTCGGGCTGTTTGTGTTGTCGAGATCCACTTGTCAACTAATGCTCACATTTGCGGACCGTTTATAGCCCGTTATAGTCATTTTAAAATCGGCCTGGTCGGATATGATAGATAAGGAAGCAGAGAAAAAGACTAGCCGGAAGGAGTCGGCCGACATGAGAATCAGATGGTCCATAAAAATGACAGCGTTGATGCTTGTGTTTCTCGTAGGCGTATTGTCCGCCTGTTCGGGAAGCGATATCCGTTCTGTCGACCCGGCGGATGTGGAAGTGGGATTAAAGTCCGATCCGTCGCCTGCCAAAGCGTCCCAGCCGGTAACGCTGACCGCGACGTTCGGCGGGGTGGAGCCGGCCGAATGGGCGAAGGCGGTGCTCGAAATCCGGGTCGACGGCAGCATGAAGCTGGTGGATGCGCCGAAGACGCCCGAAGGGGGCTACGCCGCCAAGTTCACGTTCCCGAAGGCGGGGACCTATGACATCTACGTGCATCTGTACCAGGGAGATTTTCACGTGACGAAACTGAAAAAGCTGGAAGTAT
Organism: Paenibacillus sp. MAH-35; assembly: GCF_058135425.1. Lineage (NCBI taxonomy): Bacteria > Bacillati > Bacillota > Bacilli > Caryophanales > Paenibacillaceae > Paenibacillus > Paenibacillus sp. MAH-35. Next base: position 41,927 of record NZ_JBYUPU010000027.1, on the reverse strand, counting down.
CATGAGGATGTCCGCAATTGGCAAAGTTCTCGCGATTGTATGCCTTTCGGTTGGACTCGGAATCGCTTCCGGGGAGCGGACACGGGCAGCCGACGCGGCGATGGAAGCGGCGATTATCCAGAGGCTGCTGGACGAGGCGCGTGCCGGAGAGACGGTGCGGATTCCGCCGGGCACGTATGAAGGCTCGATCGTCATCGACAAGCCGCTTCGGATCGAGGCGGACGGGGACGTAACGATCGTCGCGAGGTCCGGCAAGCCGGCCGTGCATATAACCGCCGACGGCGTTCAGATCGGAGAGCTGCAGCTGGTCAACGAATCGTCCGGTGATTCGTCCGCCGTACTCGTGACAGCCAATGACGCCAAGCTGTACGGGCTAATAATCCGGACATCGGCTTTTGGCATCAAGCTGGAGGGAGCGAACCGCTCCGAGATCCGCAATGCGGATATTACATGGGGCGGCCCGGAATCGGCGAAGCTGACCGAGAAGCGGAACGGAATCGACTTATACAAGTCGGACGACAACGTAATGACAGGCAACACGATATCCTCGATGCATGACGCGATCTACTTGGAGAGCAGCAACGGCAACAAGATCGAGAGCAATCAAGTGGAAAAGTCCCGCTACGGGATTCACTGCATGTACGCGGACCGTACGACTATACGCGGCAATACGGGAATCTACAATGTAACCGGCGCGATGATCATGAGCGTCAAAAATTCCGAGCTGTCCGGCAACTCGTTTGCAAAGCAAAGCGAAAACGTCCACTCGCAAGGCATATTGATGTTCGACGTGCAATCGACGCGCGTAGTTGACAACGCGGCGGAAGGGAACCGCGTCGGGATCTATGTCGAACAGTCGCAGCACAACGAGTTGTCCGGCAATGTGCTTACAGGCAATTTTATCGGCTTTCAATTGCTAGACTCCGAGAACAACCGGATTAGCGGGAACGAGCTGATCGGCAGCGTGGTGGACGCAGAGGCGAGGGACAGCCGGAACAATGCAGTGTCGGGCAATTACTGGGATTCGTTCCGTGGAATCGATACGGACGGTGACGGGCGCAGCGATACGGCGTATGCCATCAATCCGTTTTTTCAGGCAATGGCGAAGGCTAAGCCTGCGTATCAATTGTTTTTTCAGTCTCCGGGAATGACATTTCTCGAAAGTTTGTTTCAGGGCGGCCGCCAGGAGTGGACGACGGATGCCGCACCGCTTATGAAGCCGCCTTCTTACGGTACGAAGGCAGGCGAAGCGCCGCATGCGGCGGCCACGGGCATTCTGGCGTCGTTATTGCTGGCCGCGTCGCTGGTAATCATTTATTATACGGGGGTTAGACGATCATGATCATGAACAAAAAAAACGGATTTACGGCGCTTGCGATTATTCTCGCGATGCTGATGCTTGCCGCTTGCGGAGGGAAAACCTATGAAGCAGTCCCGATTCAAGAAGGGGTCGACAAATGCGAGATTTGCAATATGCTGATCAAGGACGACGAATTTGCAGTGCAGCTGCTGACCAAGGAAGGGAAGGTTTACAAGTTCGACGACATCGGCTGCATGAACGAATGGAAGACGAAAAACCTCTCCGTACCGGTTACGATCGAGTTCGTGCGGGATCATGCGAGCAAAATGTGGATCGACCTGGAGAAAGCGTATTTCGCCTATGACGCTTCATTCAAGACGCCGATGGCATACGGGCTTGTCTCGTTCAAGGATAAGGCTTCGGCCGAGAAGTATATCAGCGAGCAGGGCAAAGGCAAACTGCTGAGCGCAGCGGATCTGAAATCGCATGCGTGGGAACGGAACAAGGCGGGCATGGACATGCATCATGGCGAAGGACATGAGCAGAAAGCCCATTCCGAGACGGACAAGAAAGGAAGCTCGCATTGAGCCACGTCATCCATGTTGCGCTGCGGGAAGTCAAGATCGGATTCCGCAATCCTTGGGCCTATTCCTTCATGGCCCTTTTTACCGTATTCAGCCTCGCGCTGCTGCTCATCCAGGCGCAAAACGTTGTACGGGGCTACTCCGCTGCGACGGGGACGATGCTGAGTCTGATCTTGTACTTGCTGCCGCTAATGACGCTGCTGCTCGGCTCGTTCTCCCTGACGGCGGAGAAGGAGGAAGGGAGCTGGCAGCTGCTATCGACGTATCCGATGAGCACGTTTTCGTTCATCTCCGGCAAATATGCCGGCCTTGCCGTCGTCCTGCTGACGATCGTCGCCTTCGGCTTCGGGATTACCGGCTTGCTCGGCGCGATCGCGGGCCAAAGTTTCGACGCTGGCACGTGCGCGCTGTTCCTCGTGTTCTCCGCCGGACTTATCTTACTCTTTTTGGCTGTCGCTCTGGGGATCGGGACAATTGCGGGCAACCGTTGGCAGGCGCTTACGTATGCGGTGGCGATCTGGTTTTTCGCGATAATCGGCTGGCAGGCGCTGCTGATTGCCGGATTAGGCATGCTCCCCTATATGTGGATCAAACCTGCGGTTACGGTGCTGACCTTCCTGAATCCGGCCGAGCTCGTCCGTCTGTTCGTCGTCGTCAAGCTGGGCGGCGGAGCGGTGCTCGGACCGGAGTATTACAATTGGGTGCAGTGGATTCGGGAGCCTTCCGGCACATGGGCATTCCTTGGCATATGCCTCGTCTGGATCGTGATCTCGATCGGACTGGCGAACCGGATCTGGGAAAGGGGGCGCGCCCGTGGATAAGCCGATGGTAGTATTGAAAGATGTGGCGAAAACGATTGGCAAACAAACGATCGTACAGCAGGTGCAGTTGTCGGTGCAGCCCGGTCAGGTGCTCGCGTTATGCGGAGGGAACGGGGCCGGCAAAAGCACAATTCTCCGGATGGTGGCGGGGATGACGCAGCCCACCTCCGGGACGATCGAAGTGAACGGGATCAAGTGGAAGGAGAACCGGAGACGATACGCCGAGCAGATCGGTTATATGCCGGACGATTACCGGTTCGGTCCCGGGCTGACCGCCATGGAGACGCTGACGTTCTGGGCGTCGCTGCGCGGTCTGCCGAAGAGCAGGGTGGAGGAAGTGCTCGCCGACGTCGGACTGACCGAAACCGGACGCAAGCCGGTCGCATCGTTCTCCAAAGGGATGCGGCAGAGGGTGTTGTTCGCGCAAGCGCTGCTGGCGCGCCCGCCCGTGCTGATCATGGACGAGCCGACCAACGGGCTGGACCCGTACTGGATGGATTCGTTCGTCAAGCTCGTGCAGGCGGCGGGAGAGGCCGGCCAAGCGGTTATTTTCTCGACGCACCAGCTGGAGATTGCCGAGGCGCTGGCCCAACGGGTAGCTTTCCTGCGTCAAGGCCAGATCGAGCTGGAGGGAGCGGTGGAGGACATCCGTACACGGCTCGGATCGAAGGGACTTCACGACGCGTTCGCTTCCATGTTTGGCATTCAGAGGGCGGCGAATTGACCGCTGGATTGCTCCGCACGCAGCGCGGCCCGGCATCTGCGATACCGGGCTGCCGTTTGTTTCCTCGATTTATTTATGTTCGGCCAGCCATAACGACAGGTTGGCAATCTCCTCTTCCTTCAAGGAGCTTTTGAATGCGGGCATTCCGCCTTTGCCGTTCAGAATCAGCTTGTACAGCTGCTGCTCGGTAAATTTGGTTCCCGCCTTCTGCAGGTTCGGGCCGATCTTGCCCTGGAGCTGGTCGCCGTGGCACGACAGGCACGATTGCTTATACACCGTCTCGGCAGCGACTTTGTCCAGCGTGACGGCAGGTACGGCGATTTGCGGTTCCGGCTCCGCTTCGGGTTTCGGCTGGGCCGACGTTACGATCAGCATGACGAGCCCGAAGGTGCAGGCACCGAAAAACAGTACGGCCATGATCCATTTTTGCATGTGGACAACCTCCTTTCAACCGTACAATACCAGAGCGGACCTGCGCTTGTATATAGCTCCAAATAGTCATGCCCGGCGCGGAAGGCATGACGGTTACCATTTACGAATCGCTTCCAAGGAGAGACGGGCCTATGTCCTATAAGCAAATCAAATGGCTGATTCTGATTTTGCCTACCGTCACGATCGGACTGTGGGAATATATCCGACACCAGTTTCTGCTGCCGTACATTTCGATGGATCTGGGCAATCTGCTTGCTCCGGTTATCGTATTTCTCGTGACGATGATTTTCCTGACGCAGCTGTTCTCGATGCTGGAGGATATGCAGGAGGAGCTGAAGGAAGCCCGCGCCGCCAAAGCCGCGCTGGAGGAACGCGAGAAAATCGCCCGCGAGCTGCACGACGGGATCGCCCAGTCGCTGTTTCTGCTATCGGTCAAGGCGGATCAGCTCGACAAGCGTTACGCCGGGGAAGCCGCCGACATCCGGGGGTTCAAGCAGACGGTCTATGAAGTGAACGGGTACGTCCGGCAGGCGATCGCGAACTTGCGTTATCCGGCCGAATCGGATTCGCTCCCTTGGATGGACATGCTGAAGTCGCTGGCCGCAGATCTGACGATGAATACGGGGATCGACGTCGAGTGGAGCTGGAAGCTGCCCGAGGACAAGCTGACGGCGAAGGAAAAGGTGGAGCTGTTCGCCTCCATACGCGAGGCGCTGCTGAACGTGCGCAAACATTCGAAGGCCGAGCGGGTAAGCATCGACGCTGCGGAACGAGGCGGGGGCTGGGTATGCGCCGTCAGCGACGACGGCCAGGGCTTCGAGGGCGATCCGCTGAGGCGCGATAACAAATTCGGGCTCAGCATGGTGAAGGACCGCGCGGACGAGATGGGGTGGACGTTTGAGATCGTCAGGGAGCAGGGAGAGACGGTAGTCCGCATACGAAAGGGGGAAGATGGATGACTCAGCCGTTTCGGGTATTGATCGTAGACGACCATAAGCATGCCCGGGAAGGGATTCGGACAATTCTCGAACTGGACCCGGCTTTCGCGATCGTGGCGGAAGCGCAAAACGGCCGGGAGGCGATGGAGCTGACCGACCGGTATATGCCGGATATGATCCTGATGGACATCCATATGCCGGAGATGGACGGGCTGGAGGCGACCAAGTGGATCAAGGACAAATACCCGTATATTAAAATCGTCATGGTCACCGTATCCGACGACATTACTCATCTGTTCGAGGCGCTTAAGAAAGGGGCGCAGGGGTATTTGCTGAAAAATCTGCATCCCGAGGAATGGCACCATTACTTGCGGGCGGTAGCGGTGGACGAAGCGCCACTTAGCCGCGAGCTTGCGCTGCGGATTTTGCACGAATTTTCCCAACACAAAGAACCGGCAGCCGTTCAGACGCCGCTGACGGCGAGGGAGCAGGAGATCCTTGGACTCGTCGCCAAAGGGATGTCGAACCGGGACATCGCCGGCAGGCTGGACATCTCGGAGCATACGGTCAAAAACCATTTAAAAAACATTTTACACAAGCTGCATCTGGACAACCGGGTCCAGCTCGCGAGATACGCGTTCGAGAAAGGGATGATCAAGAAATAGCGGCCCAGCAGCGCAAGTAGACATTGTTCCTGCATCCGCAGCCGCCGGTTGACGGTCAGCTTGCCGCCTCGTCATCCCCCGGCTCGACCGTTACGTTCCCCCACGCCCCCCAGACGAACACGCCGGCGACGGCTGCCGCGACGACAAGCAGCGGGGCTCCCATTATGAGAAACGAGATCATGCGGCAACGCTCCTTCCGTTACATTTAATGCTTGCTTCGTTTGCCCTGGACGTACAACGCATCGAACAGAAACAGTCGCAGCAGCAAATACAGCGACGGAATCAGCAGCAGCAGTCCGAGGACGAATACCGTAATTAGCCCGGCCGCCATCGCGTCGCTCGTAAAATGATCGTGGATCGTCAGGAACGGATACAAAATGTACGGCAAATGAGCCGCCCCGTAGCCGAAAAAGGCGAAAGCGAATTGCAGCATGACGAACAGAAACGCCCAGCCGAGCCGGATTCTCCGTGCGATCAGCGTAATCGCGATTACGAAGCAGATGAAGGAAGCCGCGAACATCCACGACAGCGACAACATGTTCTGATAATGCTCGTAGTTGTGGCTGCGTATGGCGAAGAAGACAAGCAAGCTGCTGAAGATCGTCGGCAGGCTCCAGGCCAGGGCGTAGGTGCGGACAATCTCGAACGCTTGACGGTCTCCGGCTTTATGGGCGTAGTAGCTGAGAAACATCGCGGAGATGTACAGCACGCTGACAAGTGAAAGCAGGACGACGGCCCATGAATAGGCACTGCTGAACAATGCTGCGAACAGGAAGCGGACTTCGCCGGTGCCGGTTACCTCGATAAATCCGCCCTCGGATATCGTAAGCACAGTGGACAGTGAGGCCGGAATGAGCAGACCGCTCGCGCCGTACAGCAGCATATAGACCCGGTTGGAGCGGGAGCCGTACGTGCTGAACGCATAATAGGAGCCGCGGATCGCCAGCAGCACGATCGCAATGCTTCCCGGAACGAGCAGAGCCGTCCCGAAATAATAAGCCGTATCCGGGAAAAAGCCGACGATCCCGACAAAGAAAAAAACGAGAAAAACGTTGGTCACTTCCCATACCGGGGACAAATAACGTTCGATAACGTTGTGAATCAGATGGCGGGTACCGGTGACGGAGCTGTAATAGCTGAAAAATCCGGCTCCGAAATCGATGGAGGCGATGATCAGATAGCCGTACAGAAATAGCCACAATACCCCAATTCCAAGCGTTTCGTAGCTCATCTATGATCGCCTCCTTCCATGCCGAGCGCACGCAGCTCGTCCTCCGCCCGGTTGGAGCGGAACATCCGGCTTAATACGCGGACCGTCGTGATGCCGAGCACGAGATATAACAGCGCAAATACGATCAGCATCGTATCGACATGCCCGGACGTCGTGGCGCCTTCGGCGGTTCGCATAATCCCCCGCAATATCCAGGGCTGCCGGCCTACCTCGTTTAAGATCCAGCCGTGCTCGATCGCCAGCATCGCCACCGGAGCCGCGACGACGATAAGCGCCAGCAGCTTTCGGCTACGGTACAAACGCCCCTTTCCCTGCCACATATACCAAAGAAACAGCAGCACCACGAGGGTCATGTAAGCGACGTACATCATTTTAATATCGAATATATAATGGGTCCACAGCGGAGGCTGCTCGTCCTTCGGAATGTCGTTCAGTCCGGTTACTTCCGCACTCGGGATGCCGTGGGCCAATATGCTGAGCGCATAAGGGACGGTCAATCCGTACTTCACCTCGTTGTCGTCGCCCAGCACGCCGCCGAACAGCAGAGGCGCATGTCCGGTCGTCTCGAAATGCCACTCCATCGCCGCCAGCTTCTCCGGCTGGTAGTTCGCCAAATATTTTCCGGACAAATCGCCGATCAGGGCGGTGGACATCGTAAATACGGCCGCGCAGCCCATCGTCAGCTTTAATGCTTTTTTGTAATAAATGTGTCGGCGTCCTTTCATCAGTGACCAGACCGCGATCGCAGCGAGCACGAAGGCACATGTGACGAAGGCGGAGGAGAGCACGTGCGCCACCTTGGTCGGCATCGCCGGACTGAGCATGGCGGCGATCGGATGAACGCTTGTAATCGTGCCGCCTTCCATCGTTAAGCCGACGGGATAGTTCATAAAAGCGTTGACGATCGTAATAAACAGGGCGGAAGCCGACGAGCCGATAACGACCGGGACAAGCAGCCAGATATGAGCCGTTTTGCTTTTGAACCGGTCCCAGGTGTATAAGTAGATGCCGAGGAAAATAGCTTCAAAGAAAAACGCGAACGTCTCCATAAACAGCGGCAGCGCGATCGATTGGCCTGCGACGCGCATGAAGCTCGGCCACAGCAGGCTGAGCTGCAAGCCGATGGCCGTTCCGGTAACGACGCCGACCGCAACCGTGATCACATACCCGCGGGCCCAGCGGCGGGCGAGCAGCAGGTAGTGCGGGTCGTTTCTGCGGATGCCGGTCCATTCCGCGAGCGCGATCAGCAGCGGGACGCCAACTCCCAAGGTGGCAAATAAAATATGAAAGCCGAGCGTAAGCGAGGTCAGCAGTCGGCTTAGCAGGACAGGATCGTAGATCGTGCCGGACATAGCAATACTCCCTTCGTTACTGCATCTTGAGCGTATTCAGGCGAACAGGTGGCGGGACAGCGAGAGCAGCATAAGTGCAGCGACAATAAGGCAGAGGACGATCAACCGCTTCTCTTGCTTGGCGATACGCCGATCTTGATTGGAATTCGGCATGGAGAACCTACCTCTCTTGGAAGATATACGGAACGAAACGTCTCTCCAGATTATTACCGGGAAGCGAAATCTTATGCATTCACAAGAAATTAACAATCGCCGGGATTGTTAGAGTTCCTGGCGATCTTCTATAATGGAGCAAGGGAAGATTGGGAAATCAGCGGAGGCAGGATACATGGCAGGCAGCAGTAAGAGCGGCACACGAAATTCGTGGCTGGAAGTATTAAAAGTGTCCTTGAAGCTGGGACTTACTTCATTTGGCGGACCGGCCGCCCATTTAGGGTATTTTCATGGGGAATACGTTCGTAAGCGGAAATGGATGGACGAACGCAGCTATGCGGACCTGGTCGCCTTATGCCAGTTTCTGCCCGGACCTGCAAGCAGTCAGGTGGGAATCGGAATCGGGACGGTCCGTGCAGGGCTCGTTGGCGGAATCGCCGCCTGGATCGGCTTTACGATGCCGTCGGTCATCGCTTTGGCTTTGTTCGCGATGCTGCTCCAGTCGTTCGATCTGGCTGGCGAGAGCTGGATACACGGCTTGAAAATCGTAGCGGTAGCGATCGTCGCTCATGCGATAGCGGGGATGGGGCAAAAGCTGACGCCGGATCGCAGCAGAATCTCGATTGCGGTAGCCGCTTCGGTCGTCACCCTGCTTGTTCCGAATGCAGCCGGTCAAATTATCGTGCTGCTGCTCGCTGCTGCGTGCGGCTGGATCTGGTTCCGGCGACAAGCGGAGGCGGATGTTCCGGTTCTGGATGTTCCGGTAAGCCGGCGGACGGCGATCGTCTGTCTGGTCCTTTTCTTGGGACTGCTTGCAGCACTGCCGCTGCTTCGGGGATGGATCTCCTCTCACTGGCTGGCCGTCTTTGACAGCTATTATCGGTCCGGTTCTCTCGTATTCGGGGGCGGGCATGTCGTTCTTCCCTTTTTGGAGAAAGAGACGGTGGCAGCGGGCTGGGTGTCGAAGGAAGCGTTTCTTGCCGGTTACGGGGCAACGCAGGCTGTACCGGGTCCGCTGTTCACGTTCGCTTCTTATCTGGGGGCTATCGACGGGGGATGGATCGGGGCGGCAGTTGCCACGTTCGCAATATTCCTTCCCGCGTATTTACTCGTCACCGGGACGCTTCCGTTCTGGAATGTGATACGGACGAGTCCCGCGTTGCAGGGAGTGCTTGCCGGAGTGAACGCCGCGGTCGTAGGGCTGCTGCTGGCCGCCTTGTATGATCCGCTCTGGACGTCGGCGATCGGCTCGACCGCTGATTTCGCATGGGCTGCGGTTCTGTACACGATGCTTGCTTACTGGAAAGTACCGCCATGGATCGTTGTCGTAACAGGGGCGCTGGGCGGGATGGGGCTGGCTGTGCTGCAATAACCCGCTGATATAACGATGGGGATGTCCCGAAAGCGCCAATGTCAGCATGACATGGGAACGTCCCGCTTTACAAATAAGGCCTCAAATCCCACTGCAGCGTGGAGGGTTGAGGTCCTTTTTTTTGAGGAAAATCGGTTAGGCAATTCAGGTATTAACGTTTGTTTGACTACCCCTTTACCGTCCGTTACTTCTATCTCGGCATAGGCATCCTTCGTCCTATCGGATCGATAACATGACAGCCAAATAAGCCGTTACGGTAAACGAGACGCCGAAGCATACGGCCGCCCATGGCGAGTTGCGTTTCCCGGATCGGAAAATGAAATACAGTAACAACAAAGATAAAGCGGCCAAACCAATCCCCAGCGGCTGGAAGCCGAGACCCACCTGCATGTCGACGCTGACGCCATCGCCGTGAATCATGCGGAACAATGCGGAAGGAACGGGAAGCTCGGGATTTTCCGGGTCGTCGTGCGGCGGTCTTTGCATGCCCATAAACGCCGTAGCGGCATAGACGAGCAGGAGGATGACGCTTTCCGCCCGAAGCCATCCGCGCGGATCGAAGCCCGGGTTCGTACGGACTTTGCTTTTGAACCAGAAGCCGTTCAAAATCCCGAACGCTACGACCGGGATGATTAGCAGATGTTTGATCAGCATCGCCTGGCCGTACGAGACAACCCAGCTATTCGTATAGTCGGTCACAATAAAAGCCATCATGACGAATCCCGCGCCGACAATGACAAGCACACAAATCATCGCCAGCGGATGGAACCAGCGTAAAAATTCGCTCCAGCGTGCCGTACCGTGAGCGAACCATCCCGCCGCGATCAGCAGTCCGATCCAAACGCTCGCCGCCGTCAAGTGAAACGATTGGGCGAGAAAGCCCCACGATTCGGATTGTCCGGCGGCATGGCTGGCCCAGCCGTAAGAAAACAGCAGCCCGAGGGTCAATAAAGCCGCCGCCGCGTTCGCCAGCGGATAACGGGCCGGATCGCGAAACGACAGCAGCGCAAGAAACAGCGTGCACAAAATAAACATCCAGACCCACGCTTTGCCGAATTCCAGATCGAGCAGCACGTCGTCGAAAATCTCCCAGAACGGCCCGGCGAATTGAGTCAGAAAGATCGTGTTTTTGATGACCGGCACAAACGATAATACCGCAATCCCGATCACCGCATTGAACAAAAGAGAGCCCGGTATTCGGATATCGGGCTTGGCAGAAACGGGAACGAAGTTCAGCAGGATCGCTCCGCAAACCAGCGCGAAGCAAAGGTACAGCAGCGTTTCCGAAATATATACGATCATGGTCGGTTTTCACTCCAATAGATAGAGACGGCTGTTTGCCGTCAGCTTGGCATAGGTGTCGGGGTCGGTTTGGCATATCCCTTCTGGTACGTCTCGTCGATGATCTGCCGGATTTCTTTCACGGACTTGCCCTGCTCCTTCAGCTGATACGACGTGACGGCGATCTGCATGCAGACGCCGCAGCGCGTCCCGTGGTCGTCCCACACGACCGAGCCGTCGCTGTCGATTTCCTGGATAAAGCAGTCCTCATTGCTTTTGTGTCCGACGCTTTCGCCGCAGCCGCAGTAACACGGCATCGACCGCAGCACATCGGCCGCCTGCGCCGCTACCCGGTAAGCGATCCGGATCTCCTCGCGCTGCTTGTCCAGAAAGGAAGGAAGCTGCTGAAGCGAAGCGGTTTTCTCCTGAATATCCCCGGATACGACCGTGCTGTGATCGTGACCGTCGTGCTCTCCGGCCGATGACGGCTTGTCCCCGCTGCCGCAAGCGGTCGTGACGAACAGGGATGCGGCGGCGATCAGAACGCCGATAGTTCGTTTCTTCATCCTGCACCTCGTTTAATTATAAAGAATCGGTAAGGGAATCGTTCAATCCCCATCATATCACACAAATGATATCTGATCGTATGCTCATATGACAAAAGTTCGAAAAGTTGTCCATCCTTTGCAGAGGGAGAACCAGCGTGTTTTGGTATACTGGGAACGTATTCCCGGATCAACCGGGAAAAAGAATCGATGAGGAAGGAACAAACGAAGATGAAACAAACGATGAGCCTATTCGTGCTGCTTGTCCTGCTGCTGGTGCCGTCTGCCGTGTACGCCCACACCGGCCTCCAGTCGTCCTCTCCGGCGAACGGGGCGACAGTCAGCGAACCTCTGAACGAAATCAGGATGGTGTTTAACACCGAGATCGGATCGCTAAGCTCGTTCGAGCTGCGTGCTACGGACGGAACAAGCGTCAAAATCGCCGACCGCAAGGTGGACGGAGCCACGATGAGCGGCAAGCCGGAAGCGGGATTGGCCGACGGGGAGTATACCGTCGTATGGAAAATTGTAGGCAGAGACGGTCATCCGGTCGAAAATAAATTCGCGTTTACGATGAAAGCGTCCGGACAAAATCAAGCCCAGCAGCCGCCGGCACAATCGCCTCAGTCTGCCGATCCGGTAAAGCAGCCGGGAATGGCCGTACCTCCGGAGAAGGCGAACGGTCCCGTGTTGGTGATGGGAGCCGTAATCGTGCTTGTAGCGGTCATCCTGATCGCTGTACTCGTTATTTTCAAAATGAAAAAGGGGAGCAGAAGACCTTGAGTCTGTCGGCTCCCCGGCTTTGCCGGCCGTCTTGTCCGGCGAAGCTTTGTACGTTTGACACGAAACCAAACGGTGTCGTATAATCAGATGCGAAACCAAACGGTTTCGCATCTGAACATCGAGTTTGTCTGATCCAAACCAAATAAACGGTTTATCCAGGAGGAATTGAATAATGAGTGATCTTACACCGGAATCCATCCCCGACATTCGCAAAACGCTGGTGTTGAACGCGCCGATCGCCAAAGTATGGGACGCCGTGGCCACAGCCGAAGGAATCGCGGCCTGGTTTATGCCTAACGATTTCAAGCCGGAGATGGGCTACGAATTTCATCTGGAGGCCGGTCCTTTCGGCCGTTCGCCATGCAAAGTGACGGAGATCGACCCGCCGAACCGGCTGACGTTCCATTGGGGCGAACAATGGTCGGTTACGTTCGAACTGGCCGAGCAAGGAGACAAAACCGAGTTCACGCTCGTTCACTCCGGATGGGATCTAAATAAAGTAACCGAATTCGGCGAAGCCCATACGATCGTGCGCGACCGGATGAACAACGGCTGGACGGGCATTGTGCAGAAGCTCGGCGCTTACGTCGGGTCCTGAGATGACCGGTACTTCGCCGAAGCATGATGTGTTCCAGGCGATTGCCGATCCGACGCGGCGCAGACTGCTTCATTTGCTGGTAGATCAGGAGATGCCGGTCACCGTAATCAGCGGCCATTTTCCGATGTCCCGGACTGCGGTGTCGAAGCATCTGCGCGTATTATCGGATGCCGGGCTCGTCAAGGAGAGGAAGGTCGGGCGGGAGACCCGCTACAGGCTGGAGCCCGAGCCGCTCCTCGAACTGAAGCGGTGGCTGTCCTTTTATGACCGGTTCTGGGATAACAGGCTATCCGTACTGAAACATCTGGTCGAAGCGGATGGCAGGGATGAACCGGGCGCTGCGGTCAAGCCGGTCAAGCCTGAGGCCGTGGCCCCGTTATCGCCGGATTGAACGGACAATGGGGCTTATTTTCAATTGACGCGCTTCATCCGTCTCCGGGTCATCCGATTCCGGCAGCCGCATCCTGCCATTATGCCGACAACGCCTTTCGCCAGATAGGGGGCGGGAGCGGCCGGCTTTAATCCGGGCAGACGGAACGTGCCGATGATTTTGGGAACATCGTCGTTAACCATTCTTTTCATGAAGCGGATCGGGCGGCCGAATTTTACGTAGTCGTAATCGTCCTTGTTTTTGTTAAGGAATTCGTCCGGCAGCTCGCCGGGCGTGCTGTAGGCAAACAGCCGGCCGTTCCGTTCCCCGATCAAAATAAACGGGGAGCTGTCATAGCCTTGTCTGATCCATTCCCGGCGGGACATCTTGAATACGGAGATCGTCAGCACGTCGCCGTATGTTTTGCCCCGGTACTTGAAGAGAAAGCGAACGTCGTATTCGGTCTCCCCGCCGTTTCGCGATCGGTCGATTACGGTATACGGTTCCCACCAGCCGGGTATACGAACCGTGAAACCATACCGGGGGTCCTTATAAAGATAATCGAGTTTCGGTTTCATCGAGAGTTTTCTCCTGTCTGTCCGACAAGCGGGCGAGCTCGTTCGGAGCTGGAATTGTTCTTCCAACAGGATATGCGGCAGCAGCGGATCGGTTCGTCGGCAGGAAGAGCGGCGTTGCCGCTGCGCAAAAAGAAGAGCTCTGATTCCGTCCGGGCAGGACGGAGCCGGAGCTCCTCTTCGGTTTGGCGAGGCGGATAACGACGGGATTACCCGGTGTCTTTCTGTTTTTCCTTTTTCTCGCGGTTGAAGCGTGTTTTTAATTTTTGATACAGCAGGTAGATCGATTTCGATTCTTTCGTCAATAAAGGTCCTAATACAGCTAGTATTAGCACATATAACACGGCGAAGGATTGGATGGCCGGCATCAGCCCTCCGGCCTTTCCAATATTAGCCATTATGATCGAAAATTCACCCCGGGATACGAGCGTAAAGCCAACGTTCAGCGATGCGCGCGGGGAAACGCCGGATAGTCGTCCGGCAATCGCTCCTGCGAGCAGGTTGCCGATGATCGTCAGGACGACGGCGATTAACGCCATGCCGACTGCACCGCCCAGCGTTGCTGGCTCGATGGTCAGTCCGAATCCGAAGAAAAAGACGGCGCCGAAAAAATCGCGGAAAGGCAATACGTGATGTTCGATCCGCTTCACATGGGCGGATTCTCCGAGCACCAGTCCGATCATTAACGCTCCGATCGCTTCCGCTACATGGAGCGTCTCCGAGAAGCCGGCCACGAGAAACAGCATCGTCATCACCATGAGCAGAAATAGCTCGGAGGATTGGATATTAAGCGCAATATCGAGATATTTGATCACTTTTCTTCCTATGATCAAAAAGACGACGATAAACAGGAGGGCCGATAAGGAGATCAGCACGACTCCGCCGAGCGAGGTCGCCCCGCTCAAGACCAGACCGGTCAGGATGGAAATATGGACGGCGATGAACAAATCGTCAAACATGATCATGCCCATGATCAATTCCGTCTCCGGATTGGCCGTTCGCTTCAAATCAACGAGCACCTTGGCGACGATGGCGGTGGAAGAGCTAGTCATAATCCCGCAGACGACCAGCGTTTCCTTCAGCGGCAAATCCATCATCCAGCCAAGTAGAAGGCCGGATACGAAGTTCAGCCCGACATAAAAGGAGCCGCCGACGAGAATCGCTTTGCCGGACTTGAGCAGCCGGGCGACGGAAAATTCAAGCCCCAAATAAAACAGCAAAAATAAAATGCCGAGACGCCCCATAAAATCGATAAACATCGAGCTCTCGATAAATCTCAGGTCGATAATCCAAAAATGCGGAGCGTGCGGGCCGACGGCCATCCCGACCAGAATATAAAAGGGGATGACGGAAAAGCGCAGCTTGGTGGATATGAATCCGACAAGTGTGATCAGGGCAACGGCAAGACCCACTTCGAAAATAAGCATATCCATACGTTACAAGCTCCCGTTCAATAGCAGCTGCTTAAGTTCCTTTAAATGCATCCGTTCCCCGGCTACGACCAAGGTCGATCCGGCTGCAAACATATACTCCGGCCCGGGATTCATACATTTTTGATGATTTTTCTCAATGACGGCGATGATCGTTGCCCCTGTTCTCCGCCGAATATCCAATTCCCCGATCCGCTTCCCGATACATAACGACAACGGTTCGATCCGCAGCCACTCGATCAGCAGTCCGTCCAGCATCATTTCCTGCGTATCCAACTGTTTCGGCTTGTAGGTAATTCCGGATAAGATCCCGGACACCGTCCGTGCCTCCTCATCATCAAGCGTAATCATCGATGTGACCTCGTCGGGGTCGTCCGGATTCAAGTGATACAGTTCGCGACGGTCGTCATTATGAATAACGATAACGAGCTTGTCGCCGCTGCGGGTATCCAGGCAAAATTTACGGCCGATCCCCGGCAAGTCCGATTCTCTAATGTTCAAGATGCGCCCCTCCTTTCCTGATTGCTGGAGAAGCGGTACATCTCGTGATGAAAACTATGGGTCATTGTACGAAACGCCTCCTATGCAAGTTTTGTGAACAATAGTTGCGCAACCGCTTAAGTACTCCAAGACAATCTCCTCCTTTGAGATGTTGTGCGAATAGACCTCCCGGGAGAGGTCTACTTCAAATCTTACCAGACGACAGAAATAAGTCCAGTACTTAGCGGCAGGTAATTTGTCACTGATGTCACCAGATTGTAAGATGTCCCGTTTATAATCCAATTTATACGTTCAAGCTAACGAAAGTGGTGATGACGGATGCTCATATTACAAACGGTGGAGATTACGAAAATTTACGGCAGCGATTCGAACCGGGTCGTCGCGCTGGGCGGTGTTAGTCTGGAAGTCAAGGAAGGCGAATTCATTGCGATCGTCGGCTCTTCCGGCAGCGGCAAATCGACTCTGCTGCATATGCTGGGAGGCCTGGACAGAGCTACAAGCGGACAGGTGTATGTCGACGGCAAGCCTATTTTCGATATGAATGACGATGAGCTGACGGTGTTCAGAAGAAGGAGAATCGGGTTTATATTTCAACAGTACAATCTGGTTCCGATCTTAAACGTCTACGAGAATATCGTGCTGCCGATCGAGCTGGACGGCAACCGTGTCGACACTCCGTTCATCGAACAGCTTGTAAAGACGCTCGGGCTACAAGACAAGCTGCATCATTTGCCGAACCATCTGTCCGGCGGGCAGCAGCAGCGCGTTGCGATCGCCAGGGCGCTGGCGACGAAGCCGTCGATCGTTCTGGCCGACGAGCCTACCGGAAATCTGGACAGCCGGACAAGCCAGGAAGTGATCGGGCTGTTGAAAGTAACGAGCCGCAGCTATAATCAGACGATTGTGATGATCACGCACAATGAGGAAATCGCTCAGCTTGCCGACCGGATCATCCGGATCGAAGACGGCATCATCGTCGCCGGCGGTGAACGGCTATGATGTTCCCCAACTCGAATTCCAGCATCGTCAAACGGCTGACGATCCGTTCGTTACAGCAAAACCGGCTCCGCAACCGGTTTGTATGGCTGGCGATCGTTCTTACGGCGTTTTTGGTTACCTCGGTATTCAGCATCGGAATGAGTTACGTCAAAACGATCGATAGGCAGCAGTTGAAGATGATGGGGACGAAAAGCCATGCCGCGCTTACGCTCCCGAGGGAGGATCAGATCGATAAGCTGAGCAAGCTCGATTATGTGGATGATGCAGGCTTGTCCGCAAGTGTTGCACATGTGGTCAACACGCCCGAAATGGGCCATATATCCGTGAATCTGCATTGGTACGACAAGACGGAATGGGAGAAGATGAGAAAACCTCTCGTCGATTCGTTCACCGGTACTTATCCGCAGAAAGTTAACGAAATACTAGTGCCGACCTGGATTCTGGAGAAGATGGGAATTCGGAATCCGCAGCTCGGGATGCCGATCGAGCTTGCTTACAGGACGATACGGGGAACGGAACTGTCGGAGGAGATACAGAGCGGCTTCGTATTAAGCGGTTGGTATTCGGAGACGATGCATATCCGTTCGGGCAATATCGGGTCGATGTTCATCTCTGCTCCATTTGCCGAGTCGCTGGGCGCTTATCCCTGGACGACGGGCAGCGCCTCGATCGTTTTCAGCAGCGAGAAGCGAATTTCAACGTTAGCGGAAAGGCTGGAGCGGGATATCGGGCTGACTGGCGATCAGAAGGTTAAAGTCGTCCCGCTGTATGAGCGCGGAACGGAAGGCAGTCTGGCTACGGGTGCCGGGTTCGCCGGGATGATCGGGTTCATCTTATTCAGCGGCTACCTGCTTATTTACAATGTGCTGTATATATCCGTATCCAAAGATACGAGGTTTTACGGGTTGTTAAAAACGATCGGAATGACGCCGAGGCAGATTCGTACAATCGTTACCGGTCAAGCTCACAGGCTCGCATGGACCGGAATACCGGCCGGAATGGCGCTTGGGGCCGTCACCTCGTTCGCGGCCGTACCGCTGGCGCTCGGCAGTCTAGACATGGAAGCCGGGGTGGAGGTGTCCTTTAGTCCGTTCATCTTCATAGGAACCGCCTTGTTTACTTGGCTGACGACAATGGCAAGCAGCATGAAACCGGCCGCGATCGCGGGCAGCATTTCGCCGATCGAAGCGGTGAAATATACCGGATTAACGATGAATACGAAAGTGAAAAAAAGCACCGGAGGCTCGAAGCTGTATCGGATGGCGCTGCGCAACGTCTTCAGGGACAAGAAACGCGCGGCGGTTGTGTTCCTGTCGCTTTTCCTCGGACTAACTACGTTTTTGACCGTGAATTCGCTCGTCTTAAGTATGGATACGGACCATTTTCTGGCCAGCTACACGGAAAACGATTTTGATCTGTACAACAATACGACGAGGATCGGCTACCCGGATGAAGTAAAGTCCGTAATAACGGAGGACAAGCTGAAGGACATCCTATCGATCGAAGGGATACGTCAAATCCGAACAACGTACATGTCCAAGCTGGCGATCCGCTATGACCCGGGTGTGTTCGGCAAACATATCGACGCTTTTGTAGAGAAAACCAAATCGGAACGGCCGAGCGACGAAGCTATCACCCAGAACGATTTGTTCCGTTCTCTGCTTATTGGGCTGGATACGGAATATGTAAGGGAGATGAATCAGAAGCTGGAGAAGCCGATTGATATCGGGGGATTTGAGCGAGGAGAAGTCGCTTTGATCGGCGGTTCGCCGGAAAATTACGAGACAGGCAGTCCGATCCAGTTTCGCCTGCCCGGGAATAACGCCGAAAGAACCGTACAAATCGGCGGGTTCGTCGACTGGATGTTTCAAGCTCCTTACGGCAGTCTGGCGCCGAATGTATATGTCAGTCATCGGGCTTTCGAGCAAATGGTGGCCGATCCGCTCATTTACAAGCTGAACATTCAAGCCGATCCCGCCAAGCATCCGCAAATCGAGGATCGTCTCAAGGCGATTATTGACGGAGATCACGCCTGGTATATGGAATCGAGAATGGAGCAGGCGGAGGATCTGAAAGCGGGCAAGCAAATGCTCTATATACTCGGCGGCGGTATTACAGTGATCCTGGCATTTATCGGCATACTCAACTTTATGATTACGATGCTGACGGGAATAACGGTCCGGCAGCAGGAGCTGACGGTTATGGAAAGTATCGGGTTGAGCAAGAAGCAGTTGAGAACGATCCTGCTCTACGAAGGAGTCTGGTATGCCGTGTTGACGGCTCTCCTCCTCTCGACGCTCGGGACGCTGATCAGCTACGGAGCTTATCGGTTGTTCCGGATCGAAGCGACGTATGCGGTATATACATTTCCGTTCGTACCGCTCCTAGTATCGCTAATGCTTGTTTTTGCGGTATGTCTGGTTGTTCCACTCGTTTTCTATCGAATATTGAAAACAAAAACGATCGTGGAGCGGTTAAGAGAAGCGGCCTGACCACGGGCAAGAGGAGAGGTATCCCTGCGTACCTCTCTTTGGTTATGCTGTGCAGCCGGACCGATTAGACGATGCAGACCATAATACTTATAATGGAATTATAGGAAGGGGAGAAGGGATGACCACCATTCTCATAGTGGAAGACGACAAACTGCTGAACGAAGGATTAACCTTTGCGCTAGGCAAGCAGCATTACGACGTAATCGGCGCGTTCAGCTATGACGAAGGGTTGTCCGCCTTTCGGAAGTTTGCCCCGGATCTCCTCATCCTGGACGTTAATCTGCCAGACCGGAAGGGGACCGAGCTGTGCCTGGCGATCCGGCAAACCTCCCAGGTTCCGATCGTCTTCTTGACGGCGAATGACAGCGAGCGGGATATTGTCGAAGGCTTCGAACTGGGAGCCGACGATTATGTGTCGAAGCCGTTCAGTATGGCGGTACTGTGTCAGCATGTCAAAGCGATATTGCGGCGAAGCGGTAAAGATGGCGCGGACGACACGTTTACCGACCGAGATATTGCGGTGCATTATGCCAGGATGAAGGTGTACAAACGAGACAGGGAAGTGAAGCTGACGGCCAACGAATTCAAGCTGCTCGAGATTTTGACCCGGCATAACGGACAGGTGCTTACCCGCCAGATCATCCTGGAGAAGCTGTGGGATTTGGACGGCAACTTCGTCGACGAAAACACGCTGAGCGTGAACATCAAAAGGCTGAGGGACAAGCTGGAGGACGACGTCAAAAACCCGGATTATATCAAAACCGTATTCGGCATCGGTTATACGTGGGGAGAATAGCGGGATGAAAAGCGCTTTCACTCGGATGATCGCCTTTTGTTACGGCGCGTTTCTGCTGTCCGGTACCGTTTACTTCATCATACTCATCGTGCTGTTCGAACCGGGACGTGGGGTCATCGTGTTGACGGCCGGCTTTATGGCGATTTCTGCGCTTATATGGACCGGCTATGTGCTGGCGATCCGCAAACGGATGACGACGATTTTGCACCAGTTGTCGCTGACGATACAATCGCTGATCGAGCTGGAAGAACGGGAGCTGTTTCCCGTCACGGAAGATACGATGTTGTCGAAGCTTCAATCCCAAATCGTGAACCTCTCGCGCGTGCTGAAATCGCAGAGGAAGCGGTATCAGGAGGAAGGCGATGAAATGAAGGCGCTCATCTCCGACATCTCCCATCAGCTGAAGACGCCGCTGGCCAATCTGAACTTGTACAATAGTCTGCTGCTGGATGAAAGTCTGGATGACGGCAAACGCGAACAATTTACGCTTCACATGCAAAATCAGCTGGAGAAAATGACCTGGCTTATGAACAGTCTGATCAAAATGTCGCGGCTTGAGGCCGGGATGATCGAGATCCGCAAGGAAAGCGCAAGTCTTGCCGATACGGTGTTGTCGGCGATTAAACAGGCCTACCCGGGCGCCGAGTCGAAAGGGATGGAGATCCGGTTTCAGTGCGAACAGCCGGTCGTGATCCGTCACGACGTCAAATGGACCGGTGAGGCGGTTTACAATGTTATCGACAACGCCGTAAAATATTCGCCGCCCGGTGCAATCATCGAGGTCGGAATCGACGTGTATGAGTTTTTTGCGAGAGTAGACGTCCGGGATTACGGCGAAGGGATCACTGAAGACGAGATAAACCGGCTGTTTCAGCGGTTTTACCGGGGAGACAACGCCAGGAACGTCGAAGGGGCCGGTATCGGTTTATATTTGGCCCGGAAAATGATTACCAGGCAGGGCGGCTACATCAAGGTAACCTCGACACCAGGGAAAGGAAGCCGATTCTCGGTCTTTTTACCCGTATAACCGGTTCGGTCCGGTACTGGTTCAAAATTTACTATTCGAGGGGGAATTGTTATGAAAGCCATAGTTATTGTAGCTCATCCGAACAAAGCCAGCTTTAATCACGCGATTGCAGGCCGAGTCCGTCAGACCTTGGAGAATAACGGACATGAAGTGTTTTTTCACGATT
Organism: Paenibacillus sp. MAH-35; assembly: GCF_058135425.1. NCBI lineage: Bacteria > Bacillati > Bacillota > Bacilli > Caryophanales > Paenibacillaceae > Paenibacillus > Paenibacillus sp. MAH-35. The sequence goes on along the minus strand of NZ_JBYUPU010000027.1, from coordinate 20,792 downwards.
TATACGAAGAGAAATTCAACCCTGTTTTTATAAACGAACATGAAAATGAGAAGGACGAGCTGGTGCTTCGGCATCGCTGTCATATGAAGGAAGCAGACGCTGTTTTTATCGTTCATCCGAACTGGTGGGGGCAGCCACCTGCCATACTGAAAGGCTGGGTCGATAAAGTATTGTTCGAAGGTGTGGCGTATAAGTTCCCGGAAGGAGTGGACGGTGGCGGAGTTCCGGTAGGGCTGCTGCAAGCCGGCGTTGTTCAAATTTTGAACACTTCCGACACGCCTGAAGAAAGGGAACGGGCGGAATTTCACGACCCGCTGGATACGATCTGGAAAAACTGCATCTTTAAATATTGCGGTGTCCTGAACGTACACCGGAAAGTGTTCCGGGTTATAGCTTCAAGCACGGAGCCGGAACGGATCGCCTGGCTGGATGAAGTGGAAGCGATCACGACCAGCCGGTTGAGTTAGCCGCTGGTCGTACAGGGCAGCGGTTAGGCTGCGACGTATAAATCGGTATGTGCTTTCGATATTCTACTATATAAAAGAAGAATTCTATTTCTCGCTTGAAGGGCGGGTGACGGCTTGGAGAATCCCAATACGATAATATATTTTGTGAGGCACGCCCAATCGGCATATGTCGAAGGCTCCGAACGGACGCGGGGATTGACGGAGCAGGGGAAACGGGACGCGGAGCGGGTCAAGGATTTACTGACCGGCGAACAGCCGGACTTGTTCGTGTCGAGCCCTTATCGGAGGGCGGTCGATACGATTCTACCCTTGGCGCAAGCATGCGGATGCGAGATCCGGCTTGAGGAGGATCTGCGTGAACGTGCATTGTCAGGTGCGGAAATGGGCAAGGATCGTTTTTTCGATGCGAAGCGGACCTTGTTCGAGCAGCAAGACTTCGCCTACCCCGGCGGCGAATCGAGCAACGAGGCGCGGCGGCGGGCGAGTCCGGTTATTGCAGATTTGCTGAAGCGGCATACGGGCAAACGGATCGTGATCGGCACTCATGGCGATATTATGACTTTAATGCTGCAGACGTACGACCCGTCCTGCGATTTCGAATTTTGGCAAAGCACGACAATGCCGGATATTTACAAGCTTGAATTTGACATGCAAGGTGAGCTGATCGCGAAGAGAAGATTATGGGGCTGAAGGAGGTCTGACATTGATCCGATTGTGTACGATGGACGATGCTGCGACGATTTATGAGATTATTAATGATGCCGCGTCAGCCTATAAAGGGACGATCCCGGAGGACCGGTATCGGGAGCCGTATATGCCGGTAGAGGAACTGGAAGCGGAAATCGCGGACGGCGTCTTGTTTTGGGGCGTCGAGCGGAACGGAAGTTTAGTCGGTGTAATGGGTATTCAGGACAAGGGAGAGGTGGCGTTAATCCGCCATGCTTATGTCCGCACGACCGAACGGAACGGCGGGATCGGTACCCTACTGCTGTCGCACTTGATGGGACAGACGGAGAAGCCGGTGCTGATCGGAACTTGGGAAGCGGCGGAGTGGGCGATCCGGTTTTACCAGAAAAACGGGTTCGCGCTGGTGTCGCCGGATGAGAAGCGCAACCTGCTTCAGCGGTTCTGGAACGTGCCGGAACGGCAAATCGAGACGTCCGTCGTCTTGTGCGACAGCCGGTGGAGCGCGAAGTGATATCCGGAAAACGAACATAGATGATGCTTTTTATCGGACCGGAGGAATTATGCCAATCGTTCATGTGGAGATTGTAGTGCGCAGCGACATGGAAAGCTGCTTTGATGCTTCAAGGGATATTGGCCTGCATACGAAGACGGTATGGAAACATACGCGGGAACAAGCGGTAGCAGGTGTGACGTCCGGGCTGATCGGCTGCGGCGAGACGGTAACGTTCGAGGCGACGCACTTCGGCATCCGGCAGCGGTTAACTTCGAAGATCGTGGAATTCGATCGGCCGTATCGGTTTGTTGACGAGATGCAGAAAGGAGCGTTCGCTTACCTCCGGCATGCTCACGATTTTATAGAGCATCCGGAAGGAACGCTGATGAAGGATACGCTGGAGTTTCATTCCCCGTATGGAATCATCGGGAAGTGTTTCAATTTCGTCGTGCTGGAGCGTTACATGACCCGGTTTCTCGCGGATCGGAGCCGCTGTTTAAAGGAACAGATCGAGTCGGGCTTGTGGCGGCGGGGCTGACAACATAAAACCCTCCGGAATCGAATTCCTGGAGGGTTCCAATGAAAAGCCGTTAGCTCGGCTGCTTCTGTCTGGTTTGGAGCAGAATCGTTAAACTGACGATAGTTACGAATATCGTCGCTCCCATATCGGACAAGATGGCGATCCATAGGGTCAGCCAGCCGGGTATGGTGAGCAGAATCGCCAGCAGCTTCAAGCCGAGCGAGACGGAGATGTTGAACTTGATAATCCGGTTCACTTTTTTGGAGATGCGGATCGCCTCGGGCAGCTTGCCCAAATGGTCCTGCATCAGGACAATGTCCGCCGTCTCGATTGCGCTGTCCGTTCCTTTCCCCATGGCGATTCCGAGCTGGGCGGCGGCGAGAGCGGGAGCGTCGTTCATGCCGTCCCCGATCATCGCTACGCGGCCGTACTGTTCAAGCTCCTTGATCTTAGCGACCTTATCCTCCGGGAGGAGATTGCTGTAGTAATTGCTGACGCCTACGGCAGCCGCCACTTTCTCGGCCGTTTTCCGGTGATCTCCGGTTAGCATGACGGTTTCACGGATGCCGGCCCGGTGAAGGGCGGCGATTGTATGGCGGCTTTCCTCGCGAACCTCGTCGGCGATTCCGAATATACCCAGAATGTGATCCGCATCCGCCACCAGCACGAGGGTAAGTCCTTCGTTTTTTAACTCCTCGATCGAAGCGCGTACGGTGTCGTTAAGCGTAATATGATCGATCGCTTTTTCGCTGCCGATCCAGTACGTCCTACCTTCCACTTTTGCGGTTAAGCCTTTTCCAGTCTGATTTTGCATCTCCTCGGCATCAGGCGGCACGATGCTTAATCGGTCCAGTTCCTTCATGATGGCTTTGGCCAGAGGATGGGAGGAAGATTTCTCCATAGCCCCCGCAACCCGGTAAAAACGTTCCTCGGCGTATACGACCGTACGCTGCACATGCGGCTCGCCTTTCGTAAGCGTTCCGGTTTTGTCGAAGGCGAGGATGTCGATTTTGCCGAGCTGCTCCAAAAACACGCCGCCTTTGACGAGAATACCGTTCCGTGCGTTCCGCGCAATTCCCGAGATGATCGCAATCGGCGAAGACAAGATTAACGCACACGGGCAACCGACGATTAATACGGCCAAGCCCTGGTACAGCCATTTCCCCCAGTCGCCCCCGAGCATCAGGGGAGGGACGACGATAACAAGTGCGGCGATGATCATAATAAGCGGCGTATAGATTTTGGCGAATTTGTTAATGAACAGCTCCGTTGGAGTTTTCGTCTCCTGGGCCTCTTCGACCAAATGCAATATTTTTGCAAGCGACGAATCGCTATAAGGCTTGTCGATGCGAACCCGCAGGACGCCGTCGTTATTGAGACTGCCTCCGAATACGAACTCGCCGGCCGTTTTCTCGATCGGCATCGATTCTCCGGTAATCGCCGCTTCGTTTACCGAGCTTCTTCCTTCCGCAATCGTCCCGTCGGACGGAATTTTCTCGCCGGGCTTTACCAGAACGATATCGCCCACCGCCAGCGCCTCGATCGGGATGACCGTTTCTACGCCGTTGAACACTTTGACGGCTTCCTTGGGAGCGACTTGCAGCAGCGTTTCCATCGTCCGCCTGGCTTTCTCCATGCCCATGCCTTCCAGCAGCTCGTTTAACCCGAAGAGAATGGCGACCAGGGTCGCTTCCTTCCATTCGCCGATTGAAACCGCTCCGATCAAGGCTACCGTCATTAACGTGTCGATATCGAACCGGAGCCGGAACAAGTTTTTCAAGCCGCGCATAAACGTGGTATACCCGCTCAAAACAGTCGCCAGCAAATACATGCCGATCAGATACGGTTCGTCGATCTGTCCGCCGAGCAGCAGGGCAGCCGCATACAAAGCGCCCGATGTGATCAGCAGCCCCCAGATTCGCGAATGGGAGCCGCCGTGCGAATGGTCGTGCCCTTGCGAATCGTCGTGATCATGATGATCATGCCCGTGCGAATGATCGTGGCTGTGGTCGTGACCATGGGAGTGATCGTGTCCGTGACTATGCGAATGTCCGCCGGATGCGTGATTTTGATCGTGTTGATGCGGTCTGGGCTGCGGCCTGATCAAGGCGGCGCCGTCCGTTTTTAATATTTGTTCGACCCTGGCGAGATCGATTTGCGGATGAAGCGTAAGTTTGCCGGAGTTATAGCTAAGCTTAGCATCGCTGCCGTGCTCCAGCCGCCGGATTTCATCCTCGAGTCTTTGGGCGCAGCCCCCGCAGGAAAGTCCCTTTACTTTGTACTCGGCCATGACGAAACCTTCTTTCCGATAACATATGATTATATGTTCATATGATATGTCGCATTTCGTTTTTTGTCAAACCTATATTTCCCACAATGCGGCAATACTAATTGATTAAAAACGTTGTTTCTGTTGGGATACCCAAAAAATGTATAATGGGATGGATACCTGAGGAAACAGGGACTTGAACGCTATCAGGCGCCTCATTTCTACCAACAGATGGGTTATGAGGTGTTCGGCGTATTGGACGAGTACCCGGACGGGATCAAGCAATATTTTCTGAAAAAACGGTTGTAGGTGCAGCTGCGGCATCTTCCTGATCTAGATTTTTTTAGAATAACCGAACGATTTCACTAAAAAAGACCAATATAGTGTAGGCAAAAGGAGGGAGGAGAGCGCAATCGATCCGACACCGGAATTAATCGATCGGGTGCTGAATGGGGATGGCCGTGCCTTTGAGCAGCTGTACAACCTAACGATCCGAAACGTATACCGGATCTTATATTTCTTATGCGGTGCGGACCGGGGCGACGTCGAGGATATCGTCCAAAATGTATATTTGGAGCTGTACCGCTGTCTGTCGAACTACAACAGGTGCAGCTCATTCACGGCGTGGTTGTCGGGAATTACTGTGCGGCAGCAGCAAGCTTATAAACGGCAAAAGTGGAAGGAACGGCGCAGGAGGGAGCGGCTCTGCTCGGTTCGAGACACGGACCGGATCATCGCCGCGGACGGGGCATCCCATTCGCCGGCTGAAGAAATCAAGGAGCAGCTGGACCTGCTGTCGGATAAGCTTCGGCAGGTAATCGTCCTGCATTATCTAAGCGACCTGACTCAACAGGAAGTGGCCGATCTGCTGGGCATCCCGGTCGGTACCGTCAAGTCGAGAATCAATCTGGCGTTAAGACAGCTAAGGGAACTGGGAAGGAGGGATACCGATGCGCAACCGGGACGAGCTGATCCGGTCCATACTCGACAAAGCAGCCGCCATTGAACCGCCTTCGGAGCTAAAAGGGAAAGTGATGCAGCTGGTGCTGCGCGGCGCAAGCGGAAATCCCGTATCCGCGATACGGGTCGATTCGTGGGACGAGTCCGATCCGATGGATCGGATCTTGCAGCAGTTGAAGCCGGGCATGGGAATTGCAGTGTATATAGCCGGTACGGCAGACGGTGCAGTCAGCCAGCAAACCTGCTACAAACCGGTCGAATGGACAGGGAGTCTGAACGGGCTACTGGCGGCAGCCTCGCCGTATGATCCGCGATTGCCAGCAGGAGCCGAGTTGATCCGAGCGAGTGTGATGTACGGATTCGATAACTTAACCGACGACGAAATAGCGGAAATGATCGAACGGAGCGAACATACCGGACAGAGGGTAGTCGTCAGAGACCTGGTTCCGAACGATCGTCTCGTAGGCGCACAGCTGGATTACACGTACGGTGGCCAATCATTTGAGTATCACATCCTGACGACAACCAAAAGCCGGATACACGTGCCGGATATACAAGATCATCGCATCGAACGGGTGGCGGTTAACGGACAAGAGGGCCTCTACTTGTCGGATGGGTATCAGAATCAATTGATCTGGGTTGAGGAAGATTCGGCTTCCGGTTATCCGCTTCAATACGAGATCCGAGCCCGCCAAGCCGAGAAAGAGTGGCTGCTGGCGATCGCCGGATTATGCACGATCAGGTGAAAAGACGGTGACTTCGCCATAAACGGCAAAAACCGATTGCAGAACCAAGCCGCCGCCGGTTCCGTAATCGGTTTTTTTTGCCCAGCCGGTAACGTTCCGTTCGCGGAAACGCACCCATGAAGCCATCAAGAGCCTGTCGAACGATAATGCTTCACGCCGAAATGCCACACAAGCAGGCACGGGATAATAAAGACGACCCCGGCCAAAGGGGAGATCATATACAGCAGATCGTTGCCTTCTGTTTTACCGAGAATGTACAGCATCGGCAAATAATTGATACATGCGAACGGAATGACGAACGTAAAAAAACGGGATACCCACTTCTCGTAAATATTAAGCGGATATTGAGCCATCTCCCTGCCGCCGTCCGTAAAAATATTGGCGACCTCCAGCCCTTGAATGGTCCAGAAGCATAAGGTGGCCGCAAGGATAAAAATTCCCGTAAATACGAGAACGCCGCACGCGACCATCAGGATCAGCGTAACGATTTTCCAGGCGGTCCAATCGACGGGCAAGCTGACAATCGCCCAGATCAGCACGATCAGGCTCTGGGTCAGCCGCCCGACCCGGGTGAATTCGAATTTGGAGCCCATCACTTGCACGACGGTGCTTCTCGGGCGGACGAGCAGCCGGTCGAAGTCGCCTCCCGCAACCAGCGAGGAGAACGTATCGAAGCCCCGGGCGAAACATTCGCTGATGGCAAAGGCGATATGAGTGACCGCGAAGATCATCGCCACCTCGAAAAACGTCCATCCCTTCAACTGGCCGAACCGTTCGAACAGAAAGTACAATCCCGCGAACATCATAAACGGGGTGAGACACTGGCCGACGGTCAGCATCCAGAACGACGCGCGGTATTGCATCTGAGACTTGAACAAGATTACCATATATTTGAAATACAGCTTCATCGCCCGCTCAACCTCCTTGTACGATAACTTTCCGCATCGCCCGGCTCAACAGCCATTTACCGAGCGCGACCAGTACGAGCAGCCAGCCGATTTGCGTGGCGATCCCGATCAGCGCCTGGTCATGCGGGATGTGACCGGTATACACCCGGAACGTAAAGTCCGCCGTCAGATGAAACGGGAGCAGGTACGTAACTTCCTGCAGCCAGGTCGGCATGAGCGGAATCGGGATAATGCGCCCCGAGAAAAATTCGCCGACGATTCCGAACATAATCATCGAGCCGGTAGGCGACATCGTAACGAATACGGAAATGTAGATGAGCATCGAAATCGCCACGACAAGCAGCAATCCGAGCATCATCGTAATGAGGAAATAGATAAGGGCCGCGCCGTCATTCGGCAGCGACAAGTTGTAGGGCTCCGGTATAAAAAAGACGACGGCCAGTATCGGAAAACAGCGAAGCATCGCGCTGGCCAGACGCTGCGCGATCAGCTTGGAATACCAAAATTCATAGATGCCGGCCGGCCGGCACAGCTCGTAGGCGATATTGCCTGTTGTAATAAGCTGAAACAGCTCGTTGTCGCGGGACCATAACATGACGAGCGCCAGAAAGGCCTGCTGCAGCCAAACATACGTAACCAGCTGCGGCAGAGACATCGGCTGCACTTCAACGGACTGGCTGTAAAACGCGGAAAATATCATAATAAAGACGAAACCGAAGAAAAATTGGGTAGCGACTCCAGCCATTGCGGCCGCCCGGTATTGCATCCCGTTTTGCAGCCGCAGTTTTAATACGGACGAGTACGGCTTCATATTTGATACTCCCGGTACAGCTGCACGATAATCTCTTCGACCGGGTACGCTTCCACGGCGAGATCAAGCAGTTCGACTTGAGCGGATAGCTGGCCGATGACTTCGGAGATGTTCGCTTGCTCCGTATTCACGCTTAGCGTTGCCCGTTCGGGCGTCCAGGACACGATCTCCGTTCCCGGAATGTCCGGCCGTATGGAAGTTTCCCGGTAATCGGCGGTGATCGTTTTGCGCGTGCCGAACCGGCTTCTTAACGAGTTCAATTTGCCGTCGAACAGCAGGCTGCCCTTGCCGATGAGCAGAATCCGGTCGGCCAGCGCTTCGATATCGTTCATATCGTGTGTCGTCAGGATGACGGTCACGCCTTTTTCTTTATTGATCGTTTTGATGAACTGTCTGACGGCGATTTTGGAAATGGCATCAAGCCCGATGGTCGGTTCGTCGAGAAACAAAATTTGGGGGCTGTGCAGGAGGGAAGCGGCGATTTCGCATCGCATCCGCTGGCCGAGGCTCAATTGCCGGACGGGCGTCCGGACGATACTGTGAAGCTCCAGCGTACCGATAAGCAGCTCGACGTTGTCCTTATATTCCTTTTGCGGCACTTTGTAAATATCCCGGAGCAGTTCGAAGGAGTCCATCACCGGAACGTCCCACCATAATTGAGTCCGCTGGCCGAACACGACACCGATGTGCTTCACATACGGCACGCGCTCCTTCCATGGCGTATACCCCATGACGCTGCAGGTGCCGCCGTCCGGGACGAGAATCCCGCTCAACATTTTGATTGTGGTCGACTTTCCGGCGCCATTAGGTCCGATATACCCTACGATTTCGCCCGGTTGAATCGTAAACGATACGTGGTTTATGGCGTGGACTTCGGTAAACTCGCGGACGAACAACGCTTTGGCCGCTTGCATCAGTCCGGTGGAACGCTTGGCGACTTTAAACGATTTGTGCAAACCTTCTACGGATATCACTGACCTCATGCCTCCTTTATGGAACGATGGATTTTTTGCAGCACATCCTATTGTCCTCAAGGGAAGCGGCCGGGGCAAGGGGGAAGATGAGTATAATTATTTTCCCTTTTGAGAGATTCATGTCCTTGAAAAGGGCAGGGCAAGGGGAGAAGCAGACACTTCTGCGGGTCTTTGATATGATGGGGGAATAGATGGGGAGACGAGAAAAGACGAGCGGGTGAGGTTATGATGGAGGAACGGATTCGGAAGCTGCTGAAGCATCTCCGTCAGCAAGTGGAGTTTGACCGGCATGAACACTTGGCGAAAGGGCACTCGGATGCGGTGAAGCTGGCTTTATTCCGGGATGGGCTGCCGGCCTATTTACTGCGGATCTGAGCTTGGTCTTCGCTTCCACAAGCAGTCGGAGCTTGAAGCTTATATCGAGCGGAGCTTCGGTTTGCTTCGCGACAGTCCGGTCTGTTTTCAGCATGACGATTATCATCCGTCGAACTTGATCTTCCGGCACGGTCGACTCAAAGGGGTAATCGATTTCAGCCGGTTTGACTGGGGCGACCCGTGGGAAGAGTTTTTTAAGCTGCCCAAATACACATGCGCCGTCAGCCGATTATTTGCTGCAGGTCAAATCAGCGGTTACTTCGATGGAAAAATATCCGATCGTTTCTGGGAGAAGTACAATTTGTTCGTGGCCCTGAATCAGCACGCTACTCTGCTTGGAAGTTTGTCAAACGGCAACGTTCAACAAGCGCTTGAAAAAATTGAAACGACGATAGAAGGACACGATTTTGCCGACGGGGGACCTCCGATCTGGTTTCGGGAGACGAGTAAGTAAATGATCAGATTCGGCTTATGGTGCGTCCTTACCGGGTTCCGGAAACTCGCTTCGCCTCGAAATTCATACAAGGCTTGCCGGACGAGGACAGCACGGTGACGCTCGGCATTTGCGGCGACTTGAAGCCGAACGCTTTGCAGCCTTTCGGAAATTGGGGGTCCCAGGTGACATAATAGTGGACGCATTTCATACAATCGATCCGTTTGTGGTCTGACATAGGCTCTCCTTAATAACTTGGTCGGTATTATTATAACGTACCGGACGGAAAAAAGAGAGCATAAAACCACCTTTATTTACTTCTGTCTTCTATTTATACCAAAAATAGAACATACCAACGAGGCTGTCGATTCAATGTGGACAACCAAGTGGAAAGGGAAAAGATTACCTTCTGGCGAGTTTTGTCTGGAATCCCCTACCTTACAATCCTTATTCAATCAAGGGATTCCGGACAACCTGTTTGGGCAGAAGAAGGTAACTTTTCACTTGGAACGGACTGCTAACACTTCTACTCAATGAATCGACAGCCTCCACCAACGTCTCTTATTTATATGTTTGGTTAAGCGAACATACGATGAACAGATGGGTGAGTACATAACATTAGATATCGCGCCACTTGCCTTCAAGCGGACAAATCCGAAAGGAAGGTGCAGGAATGAACGAAAGACAGAACGAAAGGCAAAATGAAAAGCAGAACGAAAGAAGTAACCGCAGCGGCATCACAGACGGCATATATGGACCCAGCATTCAGGTAGACCCGCTGTTTCCCTATTACGCCGACCGGTCAGCGGATAGTATAGCCGAGGAAATTTTACTGGCGGGGTATCGGATCGTACACTATTTTGTAGTCAACGAAAACAACATAAACGCCGAACTGATCCGGGCGTTCCATCGGCGCGGCATATTCGTATGGGCGCTCGTGCTCGGCAACGGAACGTTTTCCACGGAAGGGTATCCGAAGGAGTGGACGCAATGGGAGATGAAGCTGCTGAAGCCGGTCGAGGACGGCTACCGGCGATTCTCTTATTTCAGCAGGGACTATGTAAGGTGGAAAAAGCGTACGATCGCGGAGCTGCTGGTGCGATATCCTTTCGACGGAATCGAGATTGCCGAGCCTTATTTTCCGGAATGGGACGGCATCCGCAGAGGTGTATACGGGGATGTGGGGCCGATGGCGCAGGAAGCGTTTATGGAGCGGTGTGGCTGCCGGATGCCCGATTTTGTCAACCGGTTATCGCCGCGATATTACAAAAGAGATACCGCGACTTATACCAAATGGGTGGAGTTCCGGGTCGATGCGGTAAACGGGTTCGTCGACGAGATGATCAACGGGGAAGGGGGCGCCCGCGACGTACGCCCGGATATCCGGACCGCGACCTGGTCGCTGGCCGTAGACGACGGCCCGGATTCCGCGTACCGGCTGAGAGAGATGCAGGGATTGGACGCTCCTGCGATGATCGCCCGTGTGCGTCCCGATCTGCATATGCTGCAGACGCATTGGCCGGATTGGGTGAAGGCCCGCCTGCCGGGCGATTACATCCGCAGCTACGAACCGTTCGTACGTGATATCCGGGCATCGCATCCCTTATTGCCGCTTGGCGTTCAAGCGGATATCGGCTCGGCGAAGACGATGATCAAGGACCGGAGATGGCTGCATACGTTTGCGGGTACGGCGAATCAGCTTGGTTACGCGACTTGGACCGCGTACGAATATCATATCGGCGGGACGATGTACGAGACGAGGCCGGTTCCGTGGAAAGCGATCCGGATCTCGTTATCCGAGGTGATGATCTCCTTTAACAAGCGGATCGATCCCGACAGCTGCACAAATTTGCAGCAATTATTTGGAGTATATGAGGCCGGGGAGCACAGACCTGCCGGTATCAGTCATCTGCAGACGGACGGCAACCGGCTCTACGTGCGTTCTCCGATATTCCCGGCGGGTCCGTTCGAGCTGCTGATCCCGGGTATTCGGGATACGCCGGAGCTGTGGCTGTTCAAGGACTACAAGGCGAACGAGGCGGCACCGGGATCGCGGGTTTCCGTTCCCGCTTGTCTGGTATAACAGGCGGTGCGATCGATTTTCAGAAAAAAGCTTCGGCTTCCTCGTAACCGGATGGTATAATAATCAGGATCATGAACTATAGGAGGAATATTCCAATTGACGCCACATCAACAACCCCTTAGTTTCGGCCGGATGCTGGACCGCAGCTTCCAACTGTACCGACGCCATTTCGCGAAGTTCGCCCTGCTCGCGTTGATGATGTACGGTCCTTTGTATTTGATGTATTCCTGGATATTTGCCGATACGAATCCGAGCTTTTCGTTTGACAATTTCGGCAGCTCCTTCACCGCTCCAATGGACAGCGAGATCGGCGAGAACATCAGTGTTGGAGCTATATTGTTTTTCGTGTTTTTGTTGCTGCCCGTCACATTCCTCATCCTTACGCCGGTCGCTTTCTCTACGTCGGTATTTCTTATCGGGCAAGTGTACGACGGGGATTCGCCGGATCTGTGCACAGCCTTCAAACAAACGTTCCGCCGGTTTTGGCCGCTATTCGGCAACAGCGCGCTGTTTGGTCTTATTATGCTTGGCATCTACCTGGTGCTCGTCTTTGCAATCGTCATGCTTGTCGTCGTATTGGTTTTTGTACTTGGAATAATGGGCGGATTAACGTCCAGCGCCGGTTTCAACGGCAGTGCTGGATTTATTTTTGCCGCGGTCGTGATGTACATCGCTGTCATTCTGCTCGTTTATGCGGCCATCTCGTTTTTCCTGATCCGCTGGGGCTATTTCATTCCGGCGGTGACGGTTCAAGGGGAAGGAATCGGACTCGGTCCGAGCTGGCGGCTGACGAAAGGCAGCTTCTGGAGGTTGTTTTTCGTATACCTGGTGCTTAGCTTGGTCATGACCGCTTTTTCGTTTTTGAATTTGCTGCTGATCGGTTTCATTCCGGTCACGATTTTGCAAGTGCTTTTGTCTGCGCTGTTTTATATTTTGCTCTCGCCGCTGATTTTGTCCGTGTATGCCGTCAGTTATTACGATATGACGCTGCGGACGCAAGGCACAGATCTGGAATCGATGCTTACCCGGATGCGTGAAGCGGAGCCGGATGGAGGGGTCCGAACTGTCGAGTGAACGAGCGATAACGCCTGCCGAGCTGGCCGCCGACCGGGAGAAGCTGAATGAAATTTTGTCGGGAAGCGAATACGAGGCGTACCGGACTGTGGCGGCAGAAGGGGAAAATGCGCTCAAGCGGCTGTTCCTCAAATTGTGGGAAGCGATCCGGGGATGGCTGCCCGATACGGCAGTCCCCCGTACGTTTGCCGATGTGATCGCTTATGCGGTAATCCTCGGCGGACTGGCTCTGCTTATCTGGCTCCTGGTGTGGATTGGCCGTTCGCTGGCCGGCAACCGTACCGTTCTGCGTAAAATCGGGCTATCGGAGAAGGAGCTGAAAGGAGCTTCTTCCAGCCGATATATGGAACAGGCGCTGCAAGCGGAACGGTCGTCCGACTACAAAGAATGCTTGCGATATCTGTTTCTCGCACTGCTGATCGATGCGAACGAACGCGGATGGCTGCGGGCAGAACGGTGGAAAGCGAACGGTGAATACGCGCTGGAGCTGAAGGCGAGCAAGCCGGAGCTGCTTCCGCTGTTCCGCAGCACGGCAAGCTTGTTTGAGCGTGTCTGGTACGGCAGCATGGAGGCGGATCGAGATTCGGTCGTCCGTCTGCGGCTGGAGATCGAAGCAAGGCTGACGGCGGGGGAGGCGGATGAATATGCTACGGGCGAATAGCGGAGGGGGAAGGCTCAAACCGTGGTCCCCGCTAGCGGCTATGGCCGCAGCCGTCGTCCTCTTCCTCGCAGCCGGCTTGTTTCTTGTCCGGGAGAAGGCGCCGGATCAGGCTCCGTATCTATCGCTCTCCGCCGACCTGGACGGAACGAAGGCAACTGCCGAGATGATCGAAGGAGTCGCGGCCGACGTGCGCCAGTGGCGGCAGCCTTGGACGCAGCTGCCGGAGACGGTGACCGGAGGCGTGCTGGCGGCGATTCAGCCGGCGGCCGGCGGCATCGATCCGAAAGAGCGGGATTCGGTTCTTCAATGGGTGGAGCGAGGGAACCATCTGCTGCTATTTCAGCAGCGGCCCGACGAATGGGCCGGCATGAACGGGGAGCGATTGGAGAAAACTCCGGATACCGCAGACGGTGCTTTTCCCGTCAATCGGCTTCGTCCCGGATCGCCAGCCGTCGAAGCGTTAACGGACAAGCCGGTTACGAGATACAGACTACAGGGAGCGGAGCCGTCGGAGCGACTGCTGACCGACGATTTCGGCACGCTGGCGGCGAGCCGCAGTTATGGCGAAGGAACGATCACAATCGTCCTGACGCCGGAATGGCTGCGCAACGATACGATCGACCGGCACGGTCACTTCGAGCTAGTATGGCCGATTCTGCGCGAGCTGTCCGCCGGACGGACGGTATGGATCGACGAGTATCATCACGGGATCACCTCAAAGCCCGGCCTGTTCGCCGTATACCCGGGCTGGCTGCTGGCCGTTTACGCTCAGCTGGCGCTGGCATTTCTCGGCTGGCTCTGGATTCGCGGGAAACGGTTCGGCCCGGTCCATACGCCGAGGGAATGGATCGTGCGGCGCGGGGACGAGACGCTGCTTGCGGTATCCGGCTGGTTCCGGAAACGGCGGCTGAACGGGCATTTGCTCCGCGAGCAGGAAATGTACGTCAGACAACTGCTGCAGGACCGGTATGGAGTACGAGCGCAAGCATCCATCTCCGAATGGGTGGAAACGGTGCGGTCCCGCTCCGGAAAACGGGCTGCGTCGGAACTGCAGGTTATCTTGGAGAAGCTGGAGAGTTTGTCGGGTTCGGACAGCGTTCCGGATCGCGAATTTTTGCAAGAAAGCGGAAAAATCGCTGAATGGATCGAGAAGCTGGATAAGGAGAGATCGCGTTAACTATGGAACGACTGATCGCAAGCATGGAACAGACAATTATCGGCCAGCCGATGAACGTCCGTCTTCTAATAACTGCACTGCTCGCCGGCGGCCATGTGCTGCTGGAAGGGGCTCCCGGACTGGGCAAGACGAAGCTGGTCCGCACGCTGGCGGAGAATATCGAGGGCGAGTTCAAGCGCATTCAGTTCACGCCCGATATGATGCCGAGCGATATATCCGGCAACGTCGTCTGGAATGCGCGTACGAGTGAGTTCGACACAGTTCGAGGGCCGGTATTCGCCCATCTCGTGCTCGCCGATGAGATTAACCGGGCCGGGCCGAAGACGCAAGCGGCCTTGCTGGAAGCAATGGAGGAGCGACAGGTGACGATCCATGGACACACTTACCCGCTACCCGATCCGTTCCTCGTCGTCGCCACTCAGAATCCGGTGGAGTACGAAGGAACGTATCCGCTGCCGGAAGCGCAAATCGACCGATTTATGTTCAAGCTGACGCTGGATTATCCGTCCGAGGAAGCGGAAACGGCGATTCTGCGCGGGCATGTTCCCCTTTCTGTGCAAAGCCCGGATAAGCCGGTTCTGGTAAGTACGATTGAGGAGATTCGAAGCAAACGTGCGGAAGCGGCGGGTGTAACCGCGGAGGAAGCGGTGCTCGGCTATATCGCCCGGATCGTCAGGCGGACCCGCGAGCTGTCGTCCGTGCGGCTCGGGGCGAGTCCTCGTGCGGGGATTGCGGTGCTCGCGGCCAGCAAAGCATGGGCCGTGCTGGAAGGCCGTACCTATGTCACGCCGGACGACGTGAAGCTGGTGGCCATTCCTGCGCTGCGGCATCGGCTGATCTTGTCGCCGCAGGCGGAATTGGAGGGGATGAGCGGTGACGAAGCCGTCCGGGAAGCGCTCGCGTCCGTTCCGGTCCCTCGTTGACCGGCTGATCTGGCAGTTCGTGCTGCCTTCCCGTCGTGCGGTTGCCGTGCTGCTGACCGGCGCTGCGATTATCCCCGCAGGTTATGCCTGGGGCGGAGGGATGATCTGGTTTTGGCTTTACAACGGGCTGTTCGCCGCCGTATCGATCGTTGATCTGGCTACGCTGCCGAAGCGGCGGAAGCTCGCCGTCCGCCGTATACTGCCGGATCGGGCCGAACACAAGCGGCCGTTCGATGTTCGCATCGACGTATCGTTCAGCCAGGCTCCGCGGTTCCCGGTATCGGTCGAAGTCGCGGACGATCTGCCCCTGACCTTCCGGGATCACGCTCCGTTGAAGGGACGGTTCGAAGGAGAAGATTTGCAGCTGCCGTATACGACCGAAGCGTCGGAACGGGGTGATTTTCCGCTGCGTTACATATACGTCAGATATGGCGGCATCATCGGGCTCTGGTACAAGCAGGCGAGGGTGGAGGCGGAGCAAGTCGTGAGCGTCTACCCGGACTTGTCCAATGTCCGCGGGGTGATGGCTTCCTTGCAGGACAGTCTCGTGCTGGACGGGCGCAAGCTGCATCGCAAGACGGTGTCGGGCATGGAGCTGCACGCGATACGCGAGTATTCGCCCGATGACGACCCGCGCACGATCAACTGGGCAGCTACGGCGCGGGCGGGCCGGATGATGACGACGATCCGGCAGCCGGAGAAGGGCAAAATCGTCACGCTACTGATCGATTGCGGAAGGATTATGACCGTCGAGCTGGACGGCCGGACCGTGCTCGACCGGTCGCTGGAGGCGGCGCTGACCTTGGCGGCCGTCGCATTACGGCAAGGCGATCAGGTCGCAGCGCTCGCGTTCTCTGGCAGCTTGAAAGCGTATGTCCCTCCCGGGGGTGGAATGGCGCATGTGCAGACGATTCTCGAAGCTTTGTACAATTTGAAGGGAGACTCTGCGGAGACGAATTACGCCAGAGCTTTTGACCACCTGCTGCGCGTACAGCGCAAGCGAAGCTTGATCGTGCTGTTCTCGGATATGGAAAATTATTTGTTCGAAGAGGAGCTTGCTCCTTACCTTCTAAAGCTGCGGCGGATTCATCCGCTCGTCTTGCTGTCGCTGCAGGACCCGCTTCTGGCCGGGTGGGCCGGAAGCGAAATCCGGACGGTGCAGCAAGCTTACGTGCGCAGCACGGCGCAGTCGTTCGAGCTGAAACGGAGACGGTTCGCCGCCCGGATGGCCGGGATCGGCGTTCCTGTCCTGGATGTAGCCGCCGACAGGCTGGCGCTGGCGGCGGTGAATCATTATCTGGAACTCAAATCGAGGGAGTCGATCTGATTGCGCTTCAGCCTGCCGTAGACGTAGTAGGCTGCCAAAGCGAGCAAGGTGAGCAAGGCGAACGCGTATTTCATCTCGAGGCTGAGGGCCGAAGGGGTTATATATCCTTCAATGATCCCGGCGATGACGAATAATGGAACGGTTCCGAGCAGCAACTGCACGGACTGCTTGGCCGAGCGGAGCAGCTGTAGCCTCCATACGTAACGGCCGGGTACGAACATCCGGTAACCCATATACAGGCCGGCGCCGCCGGCGATAAAGATCGCGGCCAGTTCAATGACCCCATGAGGCAGGATGTATGCCCAAAATAAATAGGTTTGCCCGGCTTTCCAGTATACGGCTGCGAGCGCACCTATGATGATGCCGTTATAAGCAAGCAGGTAGACGGTCCAGATGCCGAAAGTAATGCCGCCGGCGAACGCGAGAATCGCGACCCGAATATTGTTGGTCATGATCTGGGTGGACAGGACGGAGTGGGGCGCGTCCTCGAGCCCTTTGCCTGTCTGCGACGGATCGATATGACCGGCGATTTGCTGCGGTAGAATGGCGTACAGATTTTGTTCATCCACCAGGACGGAGGCAAATCCGGAGACTCCGCCGAATACAAATAAGAGGGCGGCCGCAACGATAAACCACCGCCTTTCCCGGATCAGCCGTATAAAGTATGTTCCGAAAAACTGCTTCAGCTGTCCGCTGCTTTTATGCTGCTGCCTGTACATCATATGATGGGCGCGGGTGACGAGTTGATTCAAGTAGGCGGTAAGCTCGCCGCCGGGATCTTCGGTCTGCATCACGGCCAGATGCGAGGAAGCTTGCTTGTACAGGACGGTTAGCCGCTCAATGCTCTCTGCGTTTACCCGGCCCGGCGATTTGTCGAACAGCTCGATCAGTTTCTCCAGCTGCTTCCAATTCCCGCGTTGACGCAGCAGCTTTTGTTGTAGGTCCATATGTACTTCCTTTCGTTCATTCGATTTTTAGAATACAAAGATGAAATTGTATGCTATAGCAATCCAATACTCCAATGCTACCATATTAAGGCTCCAAAAGGGAGATCGAGGCAACATGAATCAAACGTTTCAAAGGGAAATGGATGTTGTAACCCCCGAGCAGGTCCGTCTAAAATTTCAGACGGCAGGCATTGGTAGCCGGGCGGGAGCGCAAGCGATCGATATGCTGCTGCTGGGACTCGTTATTTTGCTCGTGTACGCGTTGTTCGGCGAAGTGCTAGTCCGGACCGGAGAGAGTCTGCTGACGGAATACGCGCTGGCCGGAGCGATCGTCCTTGCCTTCCTGCTGCAGTACGGATATTTTACGGTCAGCGAGTACGTTGCCGGTCGGACGATCGGCAAGCGGATCGTCGGCCTTCGGGTGCTGCAGGACAACGGTCAGCCGGTTACGGTATTGTCGTCGCTGATTCGCAACCTGCTTCGGATATTTGACTTTTTGCCTGTTGGTTACACGCTGGGGGCGATAGTCAGCTTCCTCCATCCTTCCGATAAGCGGCTCGGCGATTTGCTGGCCGGTACGGTGGTCGTCTACGATACGGCAGGAGAGCGAGGACGGCGCAACAAAAGGACTAACAAGGTGATTGAGCGCAAAAGGGTGAATCTCCCGGCTTTTACGCTGGATGAGCGTTGCAAACGGCTCGTCGGCCGTGAGGATTGGCTGTTGCTGCGCACGTTTATCGACCGGCTGGAATGGATGGACAGTTATTCGCTGCGGACGCTTGCGCCTCAGATCGTCGCTCATTTTACCGCCAAGCTGGAGCTGGCGCCGGGCGAATTGCCGGCATTGCCTCCGGAGGACGTGCTTGTCGCTATGTATGAACAGCTTCGGGAAGACTGGGAGCTGTGAGCCAACAAAATATCTGCTTGTTGAATAACGGTAAAGAAGCGGGAAAGGAGTGAACGGAATCGGACAGCGGAGTAGATTAGGTATCGTAAGTGTTTTGATCCTTGCGGCGGCTCTCTGGACTTATTTCGAATGGGTCCGGCCGCCGGTCAATCAGTTGGCGGAGCGGAGCATTCGCGAACAAGATCCGTCCTATCAGGAAATGATCCACCTCCAGGCATGGGGGGATCAACTGGTCGTTTATTACCGGACGAACGATAAAGTAGCGGCGGTCTTGCTTCACAAGAAGATGCTTGGCTATGAAATCGCCCAGTATTTATTAAAACACGAATTGAACGAGATGCAGTCAAAAGCCATCAGCTGGAACGGCAACGGAGGAGACGGCAAGGAGAACCCTAATCTGCTGCACGGGATCGTATACGATCCGGCGGTCACGCAAGTTATTTTGATTAGCGAGCGAAGCAAAGGAGCTACGATTATTAGAAACGGTTCGACAACGATATGGTTTTCGTTCCTGGACGATCAGCCCCAATTGCCTATAACGATTCGCGCAACGGATAAAAACGGAAAAACGTTATACGAAACCGGCGTTATGGAGCACTGGGGCGAACAGAAGCGCCTGTAAGAAACCGAGCAATCGGCGGCGGACGGGGCAGTGGGAGGGAGGAGATTGCCAGCTTGAACCGCGACATACGTTTATTCGATCCGAAATCCATCCGTGAAATACACTGGCCGTCCACAGAGGACGGGGATTACGCCAGGCGTTACATCGTCTCGTTGCTGGAGCAGCAGGTAGACCGGCTTATTCCGAATGTGAATACGAGCCTTCATGTGCTGCAAGTCGGTGATCTCGTGCTTCCCGTTACGGTGAACGATAAAGAATATGGAAATTGCTACGTTTGTTCCCCATACACGCATTATGTGAGCTACGCCAGAGAAGAGCTGTACGTGCTGAACTCCCGATTCGCGCGGATTGCGTTAGGGGGCTTGCTTCACGCCCTGGGGTTTTTGATGCGGTTCAGCCGGATTAACCGGACGGTCCATATCAATAATTGGCTGTTATCGACCAACCTGTACGGTCCGCTTCCGGACAGCGGGGTGGAGCAAGCCGTCCGTCTCCTGCTCCGCGAATATCCGGGGCATTCGCTGGTTTTCCGCTCGTTAAACCGGACGACGAACGGCCCGCTGATCGATCTGCTCGTAGGGCTTGGTTTTCGGATGGTGCCCAGCCGGCAAGTGTATTTGCTCCATCCGTCTGATCCGGCGGCGACGAATTCCAAAGCCCGCTGGCTGGTGAAGCGGGATTACGGCCTGCTGGCGAAACACGGATACGAGACGGTCGGTCCGGACAGGCTGACCGAAGCCGATATGCCTCGTCTGGCGGAGCTGTACCGCCTTCTGTATCTGGATAAATACTCTACCTACAATCCCCAGTTTGGAGCGCCGTTTCTGGAGCTGGCCTGGAGACAAAAGCTGCTGGAGCTGCACGCCATCCGACATATCGATACGGGCCGGATCGATGCGGTGCTCGGCTTTTATTGCCGCAGCGGCGTGATGACGACTCCGGTGTTCGGCTACGATACGGCCTTGCCCCAGGAGACCGGACTGTACCGGATGCTGTCGGCCGTCTTGATCGGAATCGCCGGACAGAGAGGGCTGCTGCTCCACGAAAGCTCGGGCGCTCCCCAGTTTAAGCGGAATCGTGGGGCGGTTGCCGATATCGAATACAGCGCCGTCTACGACCGGCATCTGCCAGCCCGTCAACGCATAAGCTGGGCGCTGCTGGACAAGCTGTTGAACGGCTTCGGCAAGGAACTGCTTCAAAAATATAAGTTGTAGACGATCGCGATTCGACCATGCGCAGCTGAACACGTTTTGCACGCCAAAAGGGCCTCAACTTCCACTGTAAAGTGGAAGTTGAGGCCCTTTGTGCGCTTGGCAGCGCAATCGACTAAGGAGTGAAAGTCTCCAGCACGCCGCGAGGTGGCGGAAGTGCATAGCTGACGCATAGTGCTCAGTCCGTGAGGATGGGTGCGGAGGTAGCGAAGGCAAA
>NZ_JBYUPU010000026.1:288-98805 GCF_058135425.1 Paenibacillus sp. MAH-35 | reverse complement strand
GCCTCCAGCTTCCTTCAGATTCCATCTCACGATGGACACCCTTGCTCTTGGCTAGTGGTTGGCCACTACATGCCCCCACAGCGGACTTTCACCGCCTAGTTAGTCGCCATGCGTGGCGCACTGAAAACGGCAGCCGATCTTCTGGCCGGCTGCCGTTGTGTCTATTTTTAACTATCGTACTCCGTTAGTGCAACGAAGGTTGTAGTTTTAGATTCGATTATTTTTACCTTTTTCGAAAAACGCTTATGAAATAGCTCTCTTCAGGATAATCCCCCAAGTATTCCATTCCGTTATTGACATAAAATGCTTTCAGTTTATCGTTTCCTGCCCAACAATCCAAATAGAGAGTGCTATTCTGATCTTGTGCAAAGGTGCAAGCAAAGGCTAAAATCTTCGATCCATATCCCATACCTTGAAATTCGGGTGAAATAGCAATTTTAGATAAATACTTACTACAAGGGTCAATCGATACTCCGTTTAAACAATCAATGTCTCTTATAAAAAACACACCACAAATTACTTCTCCCACTTTCACGATAAAGCAATGGTTGCTTGATATTTCATTAATGATCATTTCAGGTTCCCATGGAAAAGACCACTGACTTATCCCTTTGGAAATTAAGTGGACTGTTGTCTCGTTAAGGATTTTCAAAACATGATCTATTTCTTGAATAACTACATTTCTTATCATCATAACGTTTCCTTCGCTACGCTATTTGAAAACTGCCCTTAGCAGAGCCATGCTGCGATCGAGCCCGTGTCAGCTTTATTGTGGTCTTGTCTCCGTTAGAGCAATTAATCTAACACTTAGACTTTTAAAAAAAGTAACCTAACCCTGCCAGGGGGGTAGATTTAATCCTGTTGTTTAGGAGGGAGACTGTAAACCACTTCTCCTTTTTCATTGAGGAATTCGAGTATTGGAACATATTATGAGGTCTAATCTCGGTAATTTCATACATATTTGATGTTATTCTCTCTTCGTGCAGTCCCTTCCAAATGCCCTTAACATATTGTTCAAAGTTTTCTTCAAAAAAGAACTCGATAGCATACAATATTCTCACCTCATTTTTGATAACCATATTTTAACATAAAAATTGAAGAAATCTGCACGTTAGCTGAACGAGGCTGCCGATTGATTTCCGACAACCTCATGATGTATGCAATACGCTCACCAAAATTTCCACCAAGGGGCATTTAATTTCTTTACTTCATTAACATCTAATTCAAGTCCATCGAACTTTATATCTGTATTAACTACAGATATCAGCAATAGATCCGTTATTTCTAATAAGGCTTCAATACTCAGTTTGCATAATGGAGTTGTAATTTGAATTATTTGTGTTGAATCATCTTGGTTATAAATAGTTGCGTCAAAATCATCACCTAGGAAATTTTCCTTTAATGTCTTTGCTTGTTCGTATGAGTTTGAGATTAATACTCCTTTAATTCGCCCCTTATCCCCTGTTTTTATATCCATCTCACGCAGTTTCTGCCAAAGTGCTTTCGTGAGTTCATGGTGTTTTAATCTTTCAGTAGAGTCGATTAATTCGATTCCTGCATAACCACTCATTTATGTATCCCTCGATTTAATAGGAATCTGCTCGGTCCGGGTTAATGTGGGTCCCGCTGATCAGCAGTAGTTCAACAATTACTTATAAAGACAAGCTACATAATCAAAAGGCTCTCCCCCTGTTATCGGTGCTTTTGAATCTTTATTGAAGGTATTTCCTTGATGGCCATAGTGAGAATCCTGCCCGTTAGTTTAGCCCGCCGCGTGCCCCCCACTAGAAACTCATGTACACATACAACGGCGCTACGGGACGCGTCGGCTTACCTGTTTAAGTACGCGGTCCAATGTTACCGGGGAGCTGGAACTATCAGTTCATAGACTCTGTCGAAATCGTCTCGCATCCGTTGAATAATGCAAAATTTTGAAAACAATTGTTCAAGGCTGCTCGCAGTTGCTTTGTTGGCTTTATGTCGTTCTCGTACCAGATGTTTTTAACAATAAGCGTCCCGGCTTTTCGCTCCGCGATTACCTCGGCTCGTCCGATGAGGCTTTCTCCGTATAGTAGAGGCAACACATAATAGCCATATTTCCGTTTGTTTGCAGGCGTGTAAATCTCCCAGGTGTAATCGAATCCAAACAATTCGTTGATCAGTTTTCTGTCCCATATGAAATGATCTAGCGGGGCAATCAACTCGCAGCGCCATTTCGGCGCCGGATTTTGCAGGACGGCTTCAATAAGCGGCAAATCCTCCGCGCGGCAATACAGTATATCCTTCATTTGTTCCACGGCAACAGCAACAATGCGAGCCTCGTGCAACAGCTTGCGGAAAACCTCGTTGCGCTGCTCCGCTTTCAATCCCCATATGTTCAGCCAGGCATCGGATGCGCGATTCCATAAAAGGCCAACAGCGCCGATTCGACGCAGTACCCGCCACTTATGATGCTCAAGCTCGTCCTCCAGCGGCTCCGGCGCATTCAGCAGATTTGGCTGTATGTACTTCCCGGCTATATCATAATATTTACGCGTTCCTTTTTTGTGATGGATAATCAACTCGCCTGTCGAGTACATCTGCTCCAGCACCGACCGGGATGAATTGTTTCCGCTGCTCCAGTGGATGGCCGATTGCCAAGCGAAATTTCCATCCAATTTTAGATCATCCGAACTTAGCGCACCGTGATTTTGGATGTGAGCCCGTACTTGCTCTATCAACGCATCCATTTCGGGATAGCGCTTGGCATGTTGCCTAGCGGCCTGCCTGTACCGCTCAAAATACGGCCAGTCCTCGACAGGGATAATGGCCAAATTCTTGTCGGGATAATCGACAAGGCTTCTATCTTGATACAGCAACTCGGCGAGCATGTTCTTGGTAAATCCTTTGATTCGCGACTGCAACACCAGTTCGGCGCTTTTTCCGCAAACATCGATGGGATCGTATTGAATACAGCCGACCTGTCGCACAAAATCCGATACTCCCTGCTTTCCGGTAAATTGATATTCGTCCAACAGCCCGTGCTTCAATAGAAGAAATTGCCGTGCCTGACGGTTCGTCAACTGGATCATGAACACATCGGCTCCTTAACGAAACAAACGGGAGCTTGCACATGATGATGGATGGCGAGGTTACTTATCTCAATGAAGTTAGTATTTGCTTTTTTCCATAATGAGGGTATCCAATGGGGAGCTTCATTAGCAAACTTCTTTCCTAATTTTCCAATAACCGAAAATTGCTCTTTTTCAATGATTTCTACCACGCCTATTCCCCCTATCCGTTGGAAAACACAAAAAACAAACACACGTTCCCACCAAATGTTACCATTGTCTCTAGCATAAAAACAAGAGCTTTTGTGAAATAACTGCCCGTCAGCGCAACACCGGGAGCCGAATCTTGATCGATGCATAGGTACTAGCTTCCTCCTCAAATCCCGACTAAACGCACGGAATTATAAGTAATTAGACCCTCCACCAAAAGTCATAAACCCTTAACAAATTTGATCTTGTGCTTCCCCAGCATCGATACTATACTGGAGATCAAAGAAAATAGTTCCAGAGGAGGACTTGCATGTCTGACATTCGACAAGGGAGTCAAATTGTGATTCCCGAAAACCCCGTATCGCATTTTTTATTCTCCAGCACACGTTCGGCACTCATCTGGCTCGTAATTCGCGTTTATCTGGGCTACAACTGGATTAAGGCCGGCTGGGGCAAGGTGACCAGCGACACTTGGACCGGCGACAAAGCGGGCGCTTCGATTCAAGGGTTCGTCAAAGGCGCTTTGGCCAAAGCCGAAGGCGGCAAGGACGTCACGGGCTGGTACGCGTCGTTCCTGGAGAACACCGTTCTCCCGAACGCCAAAGTATTCTCGTACATGGTCGCTTACGGCGAAGTGCTCGTCGGTCTTGGCCTGATCGTCGGGTTGTTGACAGGGATCGCCGCATTTTTCGGCGGCCTCATGAACGTAAGCTTCCTGTTCGCCGGAACCGTCAGCACGAACCCGCTGCTGTTCGTTCTCGCCACCTGGCTGGTGCTCGGATGGAAGGTAGCCGGCTGGTACGGCTTGGACCGCTGGGCGCTGACATACCTCGGTACTCCTTGGAACCGGGCCAAGAAAAAGTCGGATACGACTTCCGCTTGATTGCGGCCGCTGCCCGGCGCATATGAGTATGGAAACGGTGATAACGGGGCTGTCCGGAAAGTCAGTGAAAGCTGACTTCCGGAGGCCCCGTTTCAGTTTAATCCTTCTTTTGTTCAAAAGCTTATTCCTACTCTGGACAGGAACTCCAGGCTCTGGATGACAGACTTGTTTATATAATCATTAATTTGACTATTGTCATCTTTAAAAAGCTCCAAAGGCTCGTGCATAAGAACCTCATCGATTTGAAAATCTTTTCGCAACTCCTCAAGTAAGGCAGGTAAAAAATCTGCGTTATAACCATGAATGTTGATTGAAGACAAGATGTGCTCATGAAGTGTCAGAGAATATTGTCTTACAATTCTTCCATTGCATCTTTCAAAGTCACGATATGATCGTTGCAGCTTTTCTTTCAATTGTCCGGCAGGTAAGGATTTGGGTACGATTTTGAAATAGGTGTCCAAATAAACCACGTCTGAAATCAAATGACACAAATACCCCAAGTAAAATGGCTGCTCTTGAATGGGATCTTTATACGTGTTGTAGAATCGTACGTAGTTGATGTGGCTTTCCCCACTGGCATAGGTGTCCTTAAAATGGGTAACCCCCTTAGGAACACCCATGAGTCCATGTATACCAGGCGCAATTCCTCCAAGCATGAATTCGCTCCTGTTTTTGATGCTAAGTTCGTCTGCCAATAAGGCCGCTATGCAATAGTGCATCATTCTTGAACCCATTCCAATCCCTCCTCGACAACTTTCTGACCCTATCATAATCCTTCATGGCTCGATAAAATAATTATGCATTATGCGCTCGATTTGAGAAAACAATCCCTGATGTTACCCTAACATTTGACCATTCCTAATTCTGAAACTCTCTTCGGCAGCTTCCATAACGGTAAAGTCGACACAAAAAAGGCCGGAAAACAGGAAGTCGTTTTCCGGCCAACTTTACTTTTAGAGACTAATTAGACAAAAATCAATGATGGGATAAGTTCGTTATTCAGACTTGGCCGGGAAATTCAGCTCCGGCATCCACCGGCTCATATGACGACGGATCGTTTCTTCGTGTGCTACGGTGTCGGGAATTTGGTCCGCTCCGGCTTCCCATACCGGCACTACCTTGTACTTCCGCCAGTTGGTCATCGTGATCCAGGTCGGGATAAACGACGGATGCTTAACCTCGATTCGCGATGTTCCGCCTGTCGCCGTTTTCTCGATCTCCAGCCGGAGAATGCCGCCGGTTCGCTTGTTCTCGCCTTCCTGGGCTGCGATAAAATTACCGAGCGAATAAACGACAAATGTTTTACGGCCCGTGCCGGTTTCGATCCACTCGGCCGGTTGAAGCACGTGAGGGTGGTGGCCGATCACGATGTCGGCTCCCGCTTCTGCGGCTTCGCGGGCAAACTTTTTCTGACTGTCGTTCGGGAGATCCTTGTACTCTTGACCGAAATGCGCGCTGACGACGACGACATCGGCCACCCGGCGGGCCGCCTCAATATCCGCCGCCGCGCGGTTCGTATCAATCAGATTAACCAGATACGGCTTGCCGGCCGGGACGGGAATGCCATTCGTACCGTACGTGTAAGACAAGAAAGCGATCTTGATGCCCTTGACGTCGACCACTCTTATCGTGTCGCGGTCTTCCTCCGAACCGTATACGCCTACGGTCGTCATCCCCAGCTTGCGCCAATGGGCCAGCGCGTTCGCTATAGCCTTCTCTCCGCCGTCCATCGAATGATTGTTGGCGAGACTGACGACGTCGAAGCCGATCATCTTCAGCGCATCTCCAACCTCGTAAGGGCTGTTGAAGCGGGGATAATCCGACAAGCCCAGCGCTTCCCCCCCGATCATGCTCTCCTGATTGGCGATGGCGATATCGGCTTCATCGATATACGTGCGGACCCGCTCGAACATCGGTACAAAATCATAGCCTTCCTGCTTTTTCGCATCCTTGTAGATCGAGCTGTGAATAAGTACGTCTCCGATCGCAGCCAGCGTCACCTTCGTCGTTACAGGCGGCTCTTGAACCACGGGAGGCGGTTGCGGCGGCTCGGGAGGGCCGGTGGACCCGGATGGCATCCCCTCGGTCCCGCCTCGTCCGGTGACGCCGGGATCGGGCGACGGGCTCCGGTCGTCGCCTGCCGCCTGCCGGCCTGGCGGCGCTTCAGGCCCGCTGGGCCGCTCCGTCCCGGAACATCCGGCAACCAACAAAAGAACAACTGCAAACCACAAAAGGAGCGGTCTCGCAATCGGCCTGCAATCCCGCACTGCGACTCCCTCCTTTTATAAAGTATCAAGTATAATGATTCATCAGCATCAGCTAAGCTGAGCTTATTGTCTTTTCATATCTAGTATTAAACCGAACGGCAGCGTCTCAACCTTGGGAATCTTTGCTCCCTCTTGTCTTCACCTCGGCCAGGCTGCGAATCGGGTCGAAGCCTCCGGAAACTTCCATAATGTTGCCGGTCAGAAAATCGGATTGCGGCATGCACAAAAAAGTGATGACTCGTGCTACATCTTCGCCGCTTCCTTGCCGGATGCCGGGAAACTCCTCATCGTGCAGATGGATCACCTCGTCGATCCCTTTTTCCTTATTCGCCCCCCGAATATCTCCCGGACATACCATATTGACGGTAATGCCGTATTCCGCCTGCTCGGCCGCAAGCGTTTTCGTAAACGAAACGAGCCCGACCTTGGCCGCGGCATACACGGCCCGGTGAGGCCAGCCCCGGGCTTCCGCCGCCAGACCGAAGCCGAAATGGATAATGCGTCCCCACCGGTTACGCCTCATATGCGGAAGCACGCAATGATCGAGCTCCATAACGCCAAGCAGATTGCCGCGCATCATATAGTCAATCTCGTCGAGGGAATAAGCATCGAACGTACGCCGCTCCCGCACGAACGGACCTGCATTGTTGACCAGAATATCGATCGGTCCTAACGTTTCCGCAACCGCTTCCGTCATCCGGGTATTGTCTTCACGTACCGCTACGTCCGCGCGCACCGCCATAGCCCGTACCCCTTTGGCCTCCAGCCGTGCGACCAGCTCGAACGCCTCGCGTTCGCTGTTCATATAGCTGACCGCCACATCGCAGCCGAGATCGGCAAGGGCGAGCGCCGTCCGTTTGCCGAGTCCCTTCGCGCTTCCCGTAACGAGCGCGATTTTTCCGTGAAGCATGGGAGCTTCCTCCTTTTCTTCATCGTTCAACCGCGTTTACGTTTTTTTGCGATGATGCACATAGGTGAAAACGGTCGATAATGTCCGGCATACCATCTCCAACCCCTGCTCCAGATCGTTCAGGTTGGCATCCAGATCTTCTATGTAGGTCCGGTCCGCCCGGCACAAATCGACATGAAGCAAATCGTCGAGCATCTCGGTATTGACCAGATGGATCTCCATGTTGCGTTTTTGGCGAAGCCGGGCGAGCGGCTCCTTGTACTGCTCTTTAATGTCATATAGCAGCCCTTCCAGGCCGGGTTCCGCATTGCGGTGTTTCATCTGGCGAAGAACGGTGAAGTACGAGAACTTATGCTTGACGCGTTCGGATTTGAGCCGCAGCAGATCGTTCAGGAAATAGCCGAGCTTGTCGAGAATCGAGAACAGGCGGATAAATCCGTTCTTGTAGAAATAAACGTGGCGCCGGTAATCGGCTCGTTCCTCCGGCGACATATTCTCTTCCTGATCGTGCGTCACCTCTGCGCGAAACTTGGAAGCGCAGTATACGCTCTGCTCCAGCTCGTCCAGGGCGTTCGTGAGTCCACGGGCCCACAGCTCGTAACGCGTATATTTGCCGCACTGCGGAGTCTGCTCGTCAATCAGCTCCGTAAGCAGCTTGCGGTATCGGGTAATGGCGCGGACGGCTTCAAGAAGAGACCCGGAATCGGTACGCTTGGGCTCTTCAAACCAAGCTCGGAACAATAAGAGTCACCGCCTCGAGTAAAGTATGAAAACGTGCCGGAGCTGCGGAAACTCCCTTTTGATGCGGGCAGCAGTCACCCGCCGGGATCGCCGGCGGCCAGCGTTTTAGTGTTGACCCTATACCGTTCGCTTATACGTCCGGCTCCTGCGAAGCTTACCCTTTCTTGTAAGATCGCCAAGCCAGCACACTCATATAGCATAACACGCCGAACAAACCCGATACGAGCACGACGTGAATTAACGCCGTCAGCAAATACCAGTCGCTTGCGAGCGTCCAGACGACCGATGCGCCGCTGAAAATTTGCAGCACGGTCAGCAGCAGCGCCCAGCGCGCAGAAGAGCGCAGCAGCTTCGAAGCGTTGCCTTGGCTGCCCGACTTATACGTGATATATGCGATGAGGATCAGCAGCAGCACGGCCGCTACCCGGTGGGCAAAGGCGATGCCGGTCGCCCCTTCGAGCGAGGGTACGACTTGACCGTTGCACAGCGGCCAGCCGAGACAGCCGCCGACCGATTCCGTATGCCGGACGAAAGCTCCGATGTACACGACTACGTAGCTGTAAATCGTCGTAGCCCAGATCAGCTTGATCATGTTGCGCGTCATAACGGGGGCATGCACGTCTTCGCTCCCGGTCTGCCCCTTGCCTGACGCTCCCCTGCTCCCTGACGGAACGTAAGCGCCGGTCCGGATGCCGATCACCAGAAGCAGCGAAGCGGAAAAGGCGACGAGCGAAAATCCGAAGTGTAGCGCCATCACCGCATCCGACTGCGGAAATACGACCGCCAGCGCTCCGAGAATCGCTTGCAGGATCGTAAAAAACAAAGTGCTGTAAGCGAACAGCTGCGCTTCCCGGCTGTGCCGGAGCTTCATGAAGGTCGCTATCGCCGCGCCCAGCACGAGCAACCCTACCGCCGCACTGACGAACCGGTGGCTGTACTCGATCATCGACTCGATCGTATAAGCCGGAACGAACTTGCCATTGCACAGAGGCCAATCGGTTCCGCAGCCTTCTCCCGACTCCGTCTTCGTAACGAGAGCTCCCATAAACAGAACGAGCCCCATCCCAATGGCGGAACCCATCGACAGCCATCTCAAATGTTTACCCATGGATGCACACCTACTTTATGTTCAATCGCGTTCCGAGAAAGTCGAAAATTGCGTCAAGTCCAATTATAGCGATTCTAACTCCGCAAATCCATTTCGGAAATGTGAACATCCTCCCTGCTCGGCCGATTTTCGCCGTTTAGCCATATCTGCATCGAGCATCCGGGCGGCCGGTGTCCCGATACGTCCGGAAAAACAGCAAAAGCCTTCCCCTCCGGGAAAGGCTTTCCGTGTATATTTCGTATGTTCTTCGGCGGGCGGGCAGAACTGATCGGAATCGCGGAAGCGGAAGCGGAAAACATCCCGACTTCGCTCCCGGGCCTCAATCGAACAGCCTCACGCTCCGGTTACTTCGCAGCGGCTTGAGCCGCTTCTACGACTTGGTCGAGAAACTGCTCGATTTCCTCGCGCGTTTTGCGGAGCTTGCTTACGAAGCGGCCGAGCTCTTCGCTTCGGCTAAAGCCGATAAAGCTCGGAATGCCGAGAATATTGTATGTCTCGCACAGATCCGGAAGCTCGTCGCGGTCAATCTGAACAAACGTCAGCTTGTCTGCGTACGCCTTCTCTACATCGGGCATAAACGGATCGATATAATGGCAATCCTTGCACCAGGTCGTTTTAAAAACCGCAACGGTCGGTTTCTCTTGAGCGATCGCATCGTAAAACGCCTGCTCCGTTCTGATCGGTTCCATGTCGTGCACCTCCGGTCCGACCGGTTATGGGGTCGGTTTTACAGCTTGTTATAGCACGATGAGTCGGCAATGTCAATGTGTCTGCACGTGACCACCGGCACCGGGCTGTATACCGGTCCGCCGGAAGGCGCCCGTACATCCGCCCGTTATCCGGCTGCTCCTTCCTTCTGGTTGAAAATGCGTGAAATCATTATTTTACAATTAATGTTAAATATGATATCATACAAATATCAAAATAAGATCATAATCGAGGAGTGAAGAGTATGAACGAGGGAAACAAATGGCAGATTAACGGATATATCGTTCTTTTGCTGATTACAGTGCTTGCGGCGGCAGCCGTCTATATGCTGTTCCGGTACTGGAAGCTCCGGAGTTCCGGAGACGTGCGGCATCGTTACAGAGCGGCGGAACCGTTCGGAAAGGGCGATTACTTCCACCCTGGGCAGGCTGGCGGAAGAAAATAACGTTTTACATTTTATTGAAAAAGTGATATCATAAAAATATCAAAAGAACATCACTTCCAAGGAGAGATGCACATGACAGAGAGAAAAACATGGCACGTTAACGGATACTTCGGACTTTTGTTCATTGCGTTGCTGGTCGCACTAACCATCTACTCTTTCGTACAGGAGCGATTTGTGCTCGGAGTGCTGTTGGCCGTAGCCGCCTTCCTGTTGATGACCTCCATCACGGTCATTCAGCCTAATCAGTCGAATGTAGTTACATTCTTCGGCAAATATTTGGGGACGGTGCGCAAGGACGGCATATGGATCGTCGTTCCGTTCAGCAGCCGGAAAAAGTTGTCGCTGCGGGTTCGCAACTTCAACAGCGCCAAGCTGAAAGTGAACGATATCGACGGCAATCCGATCGAGATCGCCGCCGTCGTCGTCTTCCGGGTAATCGATACGGCCAAAGCGATGTTCGATGTCGACAATTACGAGCAGTTCGTGGAGATTCAGAGCGAGACCGCCCTGCGCCATGTAGCCAGCAAATATCCTTATGACAATCTGGACGGAGGCGGGTATTCGCTGCGCGGTAATACGGAGGAAGTGGCGGCCGAGCTCGCCAAGGAGCTGCAAAGCCGGTTGTCGGTAGCGGGAGTCGAAGTAATCGAGGCTCGCCTGACCCATCTGGCGTATTCGACCGAGATTGCCAGCGCGATGCTGCAGCGCCAGCAGGCGGCGGCGATCATCTCGGCCCGCGAGAAAATCGTGGAAGGCGCGGTCGGAATGGTACAGATGGCGATTGCCCAATTGGAGCGCAACGGGTTGGCGCTCGACGAAGAACGGAAAGCGGCTATGGTTAACAATCTGATGGTGGCGATCGTATCCGACCGCGGCGCCCAGCCGGTTGTCAACTCCGGCTCGCTCTACTGACGGTGCGTCATGTCTGCCAAAAAAAGCTTTCCCCTCCGCATCGACCCGAAGCTGTACGAAATATTGGAGCGGTGGGCCGCTGACGAATTCCGCAGCGTAAACTCGCATCTTGAGTATTTGCTGCGCGATGCCGCCAGCAAAGCCGGACGACTGCCGGGAGGCCGTTATCCGCCGCCGGAATCGCCGCCTTCTTCAGACACAAACTAACAAGCGCAGCCTTCGGGCTGCGCTTGTTAGTTTGTACATGCCGAATCCGAATCGGAGTCTGGTCGTGTCCAGCCTCATCACGGGCATTACCTGACGATTTTATCGATCAGCCCGTAAGCGAGCGCTTCCTCCGCGGTAAAAAACTTGTCGCGGTCCGTATCCCGTTCGATCGTCTCGATCGACTGCCCGGTTCTCTCCGCCAGGATGCCGTTCGTGAGCGCGCGCGTGCGCAGCATCCAGTCCGTGCGGATTTTAATATCCGTCGTCTGGCCTTGCGTGCCTCCCCACGGCTGATGGATCATCACCTCGGCGTTAGGCAGCGCCGCCCTTTTCCCTTTGGCCCCGCCGACCAAAATAATCGAGCCCGCCGAAGCGGCCATCCCGACGCAAATCGTAGCGACATCCGGCTTGATGTACAGCATCGTATCGTAAATCGCCATACAAGCCGTCGTCGACCCGCCCGGCGAATTGATGTACAGGCTGATATCCTTCTCCGGATCGTCCGCCGCCAGGAACAACAGCTGCGCCACAATCGCATTGGCCATCTGATCGTTAAACTCCGTGCCTATAAATACGATGCGATCCTTGAGCAAGCGCGAATAAATATCGTAGGATCGTTCCCCCCGGCTGCTCTGTTCGATGACCATCGGCAAATATAAAGACATGTGAACACCTCCGTTATTGACCTTGAATTTCGTTTCGCTGCAAACCCCAGCCTGGCATTTCAACTGCCGACTGCCGCCTTATGCCGCCATACGTACCGTACCGCCGTCCGGCTTGACCGTTCTCGTCCAAAATCCGGCGCCTACGTACGTTACGGTCCCCGCTGGCTTCGCTTCCCCCGCTTGCCCCGGCAAAGCCGTCGTCACGACTGTCGGCTCGAGCGCCGGCTCTGCTTTGGCTCCTCTCGGGGGCAGGCTAACGGCAGACTCCGAAGCACGCCCTGAAGATCCGGTTGTAACAAGCAAACGTATTTCCGTAACAGACGACTGCTCCCCGCGTACACCGCGCTCCGACTTCCGGGGCGATCTCTTCCGGCTGCCCCGCGCTGTGCTGATCGCGGCATTCCGTTCGCCAGCTTGCTTCCAGTCCATTTAATCCTCTCCCTCGCCAATAGTCGGGTATACAGCTACAAGCACCTGATACGTCTCTTCTAGAGCGGGAGCATCCGCAGCTGCAGATGAGCTTCCCTCAGGCACCGCAGCACCATACTTCTCCGTCAGCCGCCGAACCGCTTCCAGATATTCTTGTACGAACGATTGTCTCGCTTCCTCGCCAGCCAGACGGACCGTCGCCGACAGCGAAGCGCTGTGCACCGTCTCTCCCGCTTCCGTCTTCTCCATCAGCTTGACGGCGTCCCGCTTCAGCTTGTCGGACGTCCCGATCAGATGGGATAACGAAGCGTCCTCTTTCATCCGTCTGGCCGCTGAGGGTTCAAGTCCAAGCGCATCCGACAGTACGAAGGTTTTGGCGATCGCCTGATACAGCACCTCGACCAGGTTGCGGACTTGCCGGGTTCCCGTCTTGCGTACAAGCCCGACCTTCTCGAGCGCTTTCAAATGGTAATTGATCCGCTGCGGCGTCTCTCCCATCGCCCGGCCGACCTCGGCTGCGGAGACAGGGGTTCGCATATGGCTGACGATCTGTCCCCGGAGCGGGTTCAGCAGAACGACCGCCTGCTCGGGGTTTACCACCGTATATGTTTCTGCAAGCTCGATTGCATCCAAAATTACTCACCACACAATACAAATTGTTTACGTAAAAATATATTATTACGTTACGTTTCATTTGTCAATAACACTCCGCACTTCATCTGCAGACCGGAGGATCGGATTGAACCGCCGCCAGCTATGGATGACGGAATCTGCGCGTTCCGTCCGAATGGGAGATCATTCCGGTCCATATACTGAACGTATACGAACCCACTTGGAGGAGGATCGCGAATGAACCGTACCGGCACTCCGTCCCGGCTGGAGGAGTTTCTCCGCCGCATCAAGTCCATTCCCGGGGGATTGGCCGCTTACTGGAGCGGCAAGCTATCGGGCTGGCTTCAATCGGAGAAGCTGGCCGAAGAAGCGTCCGCGCTGCCCATCGCCCGGGACGAGATCCGCAGATTGCGCAAGTCTGTGCTGCACGGGCAGACCGCCTTCTCCGCCCCGCAGGCGCAAACGCCGGATGAACAGTCGCTGGTCGCCTCCATCCGCGAAGAGACAGAGCGCTTCAACCGCAACAACTTAACGAGAACGACGGCGTACTGGAACGTTTTCAATCGTACTCCCGAGCTGCACTGGGCTTTTTTGGCCCATATGGTTTCCCGCAACGGAGGCTGGACGATGACTGATCTGAAGGGCGGGCTGCTCCCACGGCTGCTGTCGGGCAAAAGGGCGGAAGCGATTTTTGCGCTGCTGGAGCGGGCCAACGGGTTGATTTTTCAGGATGCGTATCCTCAGCTTCGGCTGTATGAAGCTTCCGTCCAACGCAAACAGCCTTTATTCCATTTGCTTCCCGAATTCGATGTTTCGGCTTTTATGAGGCCGGTATGGGAGCAGTTCTGGGCCGAACGCAATTCCGCTCTGCTTACCGTCGCCCTGATCGTAAATGAACAACACTATATCGAAGGCCGCGTCGTGCAGGACGACTATTTTCGCCGAACCGTTCTGGATACGCCCGCCTTTCAAGCCCAATCGCTGCTGCAAATGAACATGATCGTGTTCCCCTACTTGGCCGAAGGGAACCCCGCCGCCCTCTGTCCGGATACCGCCTACCGGCTCGCGGGACTTGTAATCGAGGACTTTACGGACCTTCGCGAACGGATCGCTTTCGGCAAAAAGCTATACGCGATTCTTTTCGCCGTTCCCGGCATAACCCGCGGCGCCCGCGACTTCGCCGCCGGCAAACCGCACAGCGGCTCCCGGGCGGACTACTGGCCGCATCTGTTCGCTCCGGTCCGCAGACACGCGCCGGCCGCCGTCTACACGGCCAAGCTGGAAGGAGGCCTATTGAAGACGGGTGCCGAACCGTTTTACAGCCCGAAGCTGGAATACGTGTGGCCAGACGTTCCTTTTCAGGCCGTCGATCGTTACGACTGGCACGACTCCTGCAAAGACGCCTTCGTCTGGTTCGAATCGCCGCATCCTCCGGCATCCTTCGAGATCACGAACGAATACACCTTTTCCCTGAACAAGCTGGAGCTGGCCGTCCTGGCCGGGGAGCTGCTGTTTGAATAAGCGCGGCGAACGGAACAAGACAAAAAAAGAGACCCGCAAGCAACGGGCCGCGGGTCTACCAAATCTATATATCAAAAAGGGGGTCGACTTTTATTATAGGCGCTTATCATTAAGGGAAGATGAATTTCATATTTCATTTTTATTACAAATATCATCCGTTGGACGGTTTAGGGTTTTTCACGAATTTGCGCAATACTTTTTGCAGCGGTCCGGGGAAACGGGCGGCATCCTCAGCGGTTACCACCTTGGTTAGCGCCAGCAGCACCGCGTAAGCCGCCAGAACGACGACGCCTACGATCGCTCCGCCTACCATCGCGCTCATCCGGTATCCGAAAGGCTGGACATACGCATGGACCAGTTGCTCCAGCCCGAAGCCCGCTGCCACTACGATCAGGGTCGTCAGCAGCAGACCGTACCATTTCCGTCCGAGAATCGTATAATCGACATGTCTGCGCAATACGACGAGGTTCAACTGGGTCATCACGATGAAACATAACGCCGTAGCCGTGATGATTCCGTATATGCCGAATACCGGGGCGAGCAGGTAGCTGCACGCCAGCTTGACGACGATGCCGATCCCGACATGGACGATAAGCGGCCGCATCTGCCCGATGCCCATCAGCACGGCGCCGGATGTCTGCATGACGATCTGGAAGATCGCGCTTGCGGTCAGCAGTATAATAATCCCGGTTCCTTCATCGTTGCCGAACATGAAGATGTTGATCGGACGCGCCGCCGCACAGATCGCCAGCACGAGCGGAAGCCCGGTCAGCACGGAAATGTACAGCGCTTTGGACGCCTGGGCGTTCACAGTCGTTTGCTCTTTTTTGGCGAAAGCCGCCGAGATGACCGGGACCGTCGACTGGCTGAGCGCGATCGCCAGAATGATCGGGATGCCCGCTAAAGACTGGGCTCGTCCGCCCAGTACGCCGAGCGCGTCTTTCGCCGCTTCGTAGGCCAGATCCGGCTGCAGCAGCCCGATCGTGATCGTCGAATCGATTGCGTTAATGAGCGGAACGGCCAGCGAGAACAGCACGATCGGCACCGACAGCTTGAATATTCGCGCATAAATGTCGCCGTAGCCGAGCGGAGCGGCCGACGGGGTGCGGTTGCCCACTTCCCCGCTCTTGCGGTCTTCGCCTCTCAGCTTCATCGCATAATACAGCATGACCAGTACGGCTCCGACGCTTCCGGCTACGCCGCCGAACGAAGCGCCGGCAACGGCCCATACGTGGCCCCAGCCGATCTGCAGCATCAGGAAGGCAAGACCGATCGCCGCAGCAAGACGGACGATCTGCTCGACGATTTGCGATAATCCGTTCGGCGCCATCCGCTGCCGTCCCTGGAAGTACCCGCGCATAATCGCAATCAGCGGAAACAGCAGCAGCGCCGGCGCCAGCGCGCGGATCGCCAGCGAGGCGTCGGGGTCTTTGGCCATATGCTGCGCATAATAAGGAGCGGCGGCGAACAGCAGCACGGTCATCACGGCGCCCGCTACGAGCGCGAATAAGATAGCGGCGCGGTATATGCGCCCGGCCTCTTCGTATTGCCCCAGCGCGGTCCGCTCGGATACCAGCTTGCTGAGCGCGCTCGGGATGCCGGCCGTCGCAACGACAAGCAGCATCATGTAAATGTTGAAGGCGATCGAATACGTCGCCATCCCGGCATCGTCCAGCAAATAAACGAGCGGAATGCGCTGCACGGCTCCAAGCACCCGGGCGACCAATGCCGCGACCGCCAAAATAATCGTACCTTTAATAAGCGAATCTTTGGACAAAGAACTCTTACCTTCTTCCGTATCATAATGAAAAAAGACAACGGAATCATTATACACCGATTCGGATGCAATCTCACCCGTCGCTGCGGAAAACATCGCTTCGCTCCGGTGTTTGGCTGGTGTTGACACCGGCATCGGCAACGTTTATGGTTGGGGGTAGACAGGATGCGCAGACGAGATGATGGGCGGCGGATACGATGCCGGTCGTACGAATCGGCAACAGCCAATAGCCGGCCGCCTTAGCATGACCATACGAAAAGAAGCAGGTGGGATTCAATGGAACGGGATACATTGGAACTGTTTAAAACGTTAACCGAGCTGCCGGGTGCTCCCGGCTTCGAAGACGAGGTGCGCCGGTTTCTTCGTTCTCAGCTGGAACCGATCACGAACGAAATTGTGACCGACGGACTGGGCAGTTTATTCGGCGTTATGCGCGGCGATCCGGACGGACCGGTCGTTATGGTGAGCGGCCATATGGACGAGGTCGGCTTTATCGTAACGGCGATCCAGGATAACGGCATGATCCGTTTTCAGCCGCTCGGAGGCTGGTGGAATCAGGTCGTTCTGGCGCAGCGCGTACATATTTGTGCGAAAAATGGGCCGGTTACGGGCGTAGTCGGGTCGATCCCCCGCCACTTTCTCAGCGAAGCCGACCGGAGCCGGCCGGTCGATTTCCCGGCGATGTTTATCGACGTCGGCGCGGATAACCGGGAACAAGTGCTCGCGATGGGCATTCGGCCGGGACTGCCGATCGTCCCGATTTGCCCGTTCACCCCGCTCGGCGACGGGAAGAAGCTGCTCGCCAAAGCGTGGGACAACCGTTTCGGCGTAGGACTGGCCATCGAGCTGGCCCGGGAGCTGCTAGGCAAGCGGCATCCGAACGTGCTGTATACGGGTGCTACCGTGCAGGAAGAAGTGGGCATGCGGGGAGCCCAAACCGCGGTGAATCTCATCAAGCCGGATATCAGCTACGTGCTGGAGGCCGGACCGGCCAGCGACGTCAGCGGGGATAAGCTGGCGTTTGGACAGCTTGGACGCGGAGCGGCCGTACGCATTCTGGACAGCGCGATCGTCACGAACCGGACGCTCGTCGAGTTTATTATCGATACGGCCGAGACGAACCGGATTCCTTACCAGTACTACATCTCGCCCGGAGCGACCGATGCGGGCAAAATCCATCTGAGCGGCACCGGGGTCCCCGCCGCCGTAGTCGGCGTCGCCGCGCGTTATATCCATACGGCGGCCACGATGATTCATACGGACGATTACGACGCGGCCAAGGAGCTGATCGTCAAGCTGGTGCAGGCGACGGACCGCACTACGGTCGATACGATCACCGCTTTTGCCTAGGACCGGCCTCGCCTGTCCAGGAGTACAAGGCGGCGGGTCTGGTGGTTCAAGCATCTACTATGTCTATTACGTCTAGCACATCGAGCTCGCTCAGTCGTGTCCGGCATGTTCAGCACTCCCGACACGCCCAGTCGCGTCCAACATCTCTACCGCGTCGGCACCATAGAAGCGGTTTGTACCTCTTATTTGTCAGTCTGCATCCTGCTGCCGGGAGATAAGAGCGATTTGTACCTCCTATTCGGGTCGTTTTGGCGAAATGACGGCCGCAGTTGGCGCGACGGCGCGAATATCGGCCACTCCCAACGGTTTGCTATACCTCTGGAGTTGGCTTCTTTTAAAAGAACCGCCAAAAGACCGCAGGCGTTCCGGAATCTACTTTCCGGATGCCTTGCGGTCTTATCGTTTTTACAGCTGGCTCTACATGCCGCTTCCCTTACTCCTGAGCGATCTCGTACAACCCCTGGTAACAAATATCGGCGTGACGCATCAGGTCCTCGATGACGACGAACTCGTCGGCCGCATGGATATTGTTATTCACCCCGCCGCGCAGTCCGGCGCCGAACGCCACTCCGTTATTGCGCAGCTTGCGGGCGTATGTGCCGGCACCCATGCGCAGCAGCTCCGCCTTTTCGCCGGTTACCCGTTCGTAGGCGCGGCTCAAGCGGCGGATCACCTCATGATCCGGGTTCACATAGACCGGATGCAGATGGCGGATGACATCGGTCTCCAGTCCGTAAGAACCGGCCAGCTCCGTAACCGTCTCGATCACACGCTCGCCGCTGTGGGTTACCGGGTAACGGATGCTCACTACCGTCACAACCCGGTCCTCCTCGGTCGTCACCTGCTTCACATATACGACGAGCTTGCCCGACACGTCGTCCTCGCAGGAGATGCCCAGCGACGCACCGTTGGATTCCAGCCCGATCCGCTCCTGCAAAAAGCGCAACAGGCCGTCCATATTCGTCCTGCAATTCGCCGTGCGCATGGCCGCCATCAGGTTCACGACGGCATTCGCCGTCCCGGTTTCGGCTTCCTGAACCGGCTGACTTCCGGATTGAATCCGAAGCCGGTCGCCCCCTTCCCCATCCCATGCCGCCATTATGTTCGCCATGCCGGAGACGGCTTCCCGAATCCGGCCAAGCTCCTTCCGGCCTTCCTCGTCCTCAGCGCCAAGCACAATACCGCTTTCCTTCGGAATAAGCGCGATGGGAATGCCGCCGCTAAAAGAGAGCACGGCCACCCGGCTTCCCGCAGCCAGATCGACCTCGGTACGCATCCACCGGAAAGCGACGAGCATGTTGCCCAGCTCCACGTTGTAGATCGGATACCCGGCGTCCGGGGCGAAGGCAAGGCTTGGCAGCGGCTCCTTGGCAAAATAATAATCCAGGTCCTTCATCCCGCTCTCCTCGTTCGTTCCGAAAATAACCCGGACCCGTTTGCGGGGCACATATCCGGAATCTTTCAGCGCCTTCAGCGCGTACAGAGCGACCACAGCAGGCCCTTTATCGTCCGCGGCCCCGCGCCCGTATATGCGCCCGTCCGCGACCGTGCCTCCGAACGGGTCGTAGTTCCAGCCGTCCCCCTCGTGGACCGTATCCAGGTGAACCAGGACGGCCGCAATCTCTTCCCCCGCGCCGTATTCCGCGTGACCGGCGTAGCCGTCGGTATGGCTGACCGCAAATCCCATCGATTCGGCCAGCTTCAGCATATAGTCGAGCGCGCGCCAGTTCCCCTCGCCGAACGGCTTGCCCGGCAGCTCCGGCTCCTTGACGCTGCGGATTCGGATCAGCTCGCACGTATGCCGGACAATGTCATCCTTATACCGGCTCATGGGGCCGGTATAAACGGGGACGGGCACACTCCCGTTCGTATCATTCATCATCGGTTTCCTCCGTGAAAGTAGTCGGTTGTCGATCCTATTTGGCCAGCACCGGGAACAAGCGGCCGCGAATCGGCTGATCCGCCGTCAGCGCCTCGCCGTTCGTGACCGGATGGCTTTTGCCGCTGTAGGTCGTGCCGTCCGGCATATAAATAATCGCCAAAACGCGGCGGGGTGCCTCGGTCTGGTTCGAATGCGCGTAATGAAACGTCAGGCCGTCATGGAACGTGCAGCTTCCGGCTTTCATCCGGACGATGACCGGCTGTTTCGCGGCAATCTCGGGATCTTCCACGTATTCGTTGATATCCTGCGGATTGATGAAATCGATTCCTTTCAGCTTGCCGGCTTTTTGCGAGCCGGGGACGAACATCATGCAGCCGTTGCGCTCATCCACATCGTCCAAAGTAATCCAGATCGACAGCGAGCCTTTCTCGTTCATCGGCCAATATGGCATATCCTGATGCCACGGCGTCGGCTTGGAATCGCCCGGCATTTTGTACAGCGCATGATCGTGGAACAGCCGGATCGCGGACGCCCCCGTCAGTTGCTTGGCCAGCCCGGCAAAGCGCGGATGGAGCACGTATTTGGCCATACCGCCGTGATCGCGCCACGTGTTCACCTTCTGGTTCAAGACGCGGTAATACGCTCCGCCTTCCTTGTCCGTAGAAAACGAATTGTCTTGATCGGCCTGCATCGCTTCCCCCAAATACTCGCGCAATTCTTCAAGCTCCTCTGCGTTCAGCACGCCGTCCACCTGGACAAAGCCGTTCTCCCT
Source organism: Paenibacillus sp. MAH-35 (assembly GCF_058135425.1). NCBI lineage: Bacteria > Bacillati > Bacillota > Bacilli > Caryophanales > Paenibacillaceae > Paenibacillus > Paenibacillus sp. MAH-35. The sequence goes on along the minus strand of NZ_JBYUPU010000026.1, from coordinate 78,356 downwards.
GTAGAAACGGATCTGTTCGTCCGTCAGTATCGTCTGTTCCATCGCTGTACTCATATGACGTCTCCCCTTCGAAAGGAATGGATTCTGTGTGGTTACGACTTTATTGTAAGGGGAGAGCCAGTATACGGACTTGGTCGATTTCACGCAAAATAGGGTGTATCCGATTCGCATCGGTCACCCTGGGTATAGGCAGTTGCGCATGAAAAAGCACACCCCCGTGCACGTTTTCGTTCCTTCCCGTTGGACGGGAAATGATCTCCGCCGTGTTCCGGCAAAAATTAGATATGTTCCGCTGTTGCACGAATGAAAATTGACGTCCATCCCGTTCCAAACAACTCCGGAGCTCTCCCATTCGAAACGTCTCGATGGGATCTGGCCTTCGGACTATAGCCATGGAGAATAATCAGCCCCACTTGCATAGAAGCTTTGGCTGGCTCCCTACCAGCTGCTCCAGCCTCCGTCTACAATCAAATTGTGGCCGGTCACATAGCGGGACGCATCGGAAGCGAGGTAGACGATAGCCCCTTTAATGTCCGTATCGTTCGCCATTCTCCCGAGCGGCGTACGTTCGATGTAGCTTCGCACGAATTCCTCCGCCCGAATCTCGCGATCCGTGCCTACCGGATTGTAGCCGCCCGGACTGATGCAGTTGACGCGGATGCCGTATTTTCCGTAATAGTTGGCCAGCCACTTCGTCATCCCGACCATCCCCCACTTTGCATACGTATACTCGATTCCGCTCGTCATGCCGGTTTCTCCGTATACCGGAAAATGGGGTCCCAGAACGCCCTGGATGGACGCGATGTTAATGATCGTTCCGCCGCCCTGATCCCTCATCCGGGCAACGACCGCTTTGGTCAGCAGCATCAGCCCGAGCCCGTTCACGCGCTGCGCTTCCGTCCAGCCCTCGGAGGTCGTCTGCTCGATATCGGCGAGACCGGTCCGGGACACCGAATTGTTGATCAGAATGTCGATCCGCCCGTGCCGGTCCGCCGTCTCCGCCGTGAAGGAGCCGATGCTGATCTCGTCGGCCATATCAAGCCGCATTCCCTCCGCGCGATACCCCCGCCCGCGAAGCTTGGCCGCTTCCTCCTCGCACCGCTCCCTGCTTCGGGAAGCGATCAGCACAGTCGCCCCCGCCTCGCAGAGCGCTTCCGAGATGGAGGCGCCGTACAGACCGGCTCCCCCGGTTACGACGGCTACTTTACCGCTTAATCCGAACATGCTCATTACGTCCATTTCCCATCGCCCCTTAAATGGCTGTTTCGCCGTTTCGATTATCCCTGGAGCTGGAGCTTTCCGCACTCGCCCACAGCTTGCATAATCCGGTTATACAGCTCGTCGAGCTGCCGTTCGTGCTCGCCGATCACCTGCTCGAGCGGAGCTCTCACCCCGCCGCAATCGATGCCGCGCCGCTTGATAAGCTCCTTGAGCGCTCCGTAAATCGGCAGCTCCAGCATCCGGGTAATGATCTCGTTGATCCGGACCTGCAGCGACAAAGCTTCCTCCAGCTTCCCGGCCCGGATCTGGCGCTCCAGCGCGACGAACAGCTCGGGCATCACCCCGTAGGTGCCGCCGATTCCGGCGTTTGCGCCCATCATTCTGCCGGCCAGATATTGTTCGTCTGGACCGTTGAATACGACGAACCGATCGCCGCCGATCGCCTTAAATTGCTGAAGCTCGTAGGTGGAGGACGTCGTAATTTTCACGCCGATTACTTTCGGGTTTTGCTTCATTTCTTGCAGTACAGAAGCGCTTAAGTGGAATCCGGTCGTCGACGGAATATGATAAATGATAAACGGTAGCTCCGTGCTGTCGATCATCGCGTTCCAATGCTGCTTGACGGCCTTGTCGCTCACCCGGTAATAAAACGGGGCTACCGACGACAAAGCGTCCGCTCCAGTCTGCTCGGCATGACGTGCCAGCTCCACGCTGTCCCTCGTATTCGCCGCTCCGATATGGGCGATGACGACCGCTTGGCCGCGCGCCTCCTCCATCACCGCTTCGAGCATCCGCTTGCGCTCCTCCACGCTTTGGATCAGCCCTTCTCCCGTACTGCCGCCTACATATAGACCGCTTACCCCTTTATCGAGCAGAAAACGGGTCAGCTTTTTCGCCGCCGAAGGATTCACTTCGCCGAACTCGTCGTAGCAGGAATTCATCGCTACAAATACGCCTTCATATTTCGTCAGATCATAGGTGGACATGGATTTTAACCTCCTAAAATGAACGGGCTGCCCGCCCTCCGTCGTTTACTGCGGCAAAACCGGCGGTTCCGTCTCGGCAAGCATAAAAAGAGGATCGCCCGCCCGTACCGGCGGACTTCCCGCCAGCATAACCACCATCCCGCCGCGCGTTGCCCTTACCTCCTGCAGCTCCCGGCCGTCTAGCCGGCATACGGCCCCGATTTTGTCCCCCGTGCGGACAATTGTATTTAATGATACGGCGGGTATAAAAAATCCGTCCGCTTCAGCTGTCTCGGAGCCGTCAAAATTGCCGTCCCCGTAAATCCGCATTGGCGGGCACCGTCCGGCCTCTTTCGCTCCGGTATGAGCCGGCACTTGGAGTTGAACCGCCTGTTCCGCGTGCGCCCCGGCTTGATCTCCGGTTTTGCCCGTTTCGTCCGTTTCGTCAACCGACTCTCCAAGCATCCTCAGATGCCGCATCAGCCGGTACGCGCCGGCGTAAAACAGTTCCGCATCCTCGCGCCGGATTCGCCGTCCGCCGTAAGCTTCCGTGTACAGCCACGGCACGCCCAGCGACAGCGCCGACGACACGCTCCTTCCGGGAGCGATGTCCGTATGCGCCCACAGCAGCTCCGCGCCGAACGCCTCGGCCGCCGCCCGGCTGCGCCTGCCGGTCTCCGACGCTTCGTTCTCGTAATAGCCGACGAGCGTGGATACGGCGTAATGCGCTCCTCCGCTGTGCAGATCGAGCAGGAAGTCGGCCTGTGCAATAAAGCGGTGATGCAAATGGTAAGCAAGCCGCTCCGTCGGAGTGCCGTGCGGATTGCCGGGAAAAGCCCGCGCCATATTGACGCCGTCCTCCGGCGTGATCCGCGTGCCTCCCCGGTACGCAAGCAGATTGGCGGCAGGAATCATAATGACCGACCCGACAAGGCGTTCCGGTCGTAAGCTGCGGTATAACCGCAGCACCGTCTCCACGCCCTCGTATTCGTCTCCGTGAACGGCAGCCAGCACGAGCAGAACCGGCCCCGCCTCCGCTCCGTCCACTTGCAGCACCGGGAGCGCCAGCGGCTCGTCCAAGCCGATGTCTACCATACATTCCAGGTAACGCTTCTCCCCCCGGCAAACCGCCTTCGCTTCATAGTGCTGAAGCTCCATCCGAATCGTCATCGGTCTTATCCCCTCTTCTGCGTTCATTCGTAATTTTGAGGCACAGCTGCCAGCGCAACGTAACTTCCTTTTGCGGCGCTCCGCACCGAGGGACTCCGGCCGACGCTTCACACGCCGCCTCATACGATGCTTTGCGGCGCCACCCCTTCCCGGAACCGCCTGTGCGCAGCTGCGACATCCTCACCCCCGCGCTCGGTGACGGCATAGCCGTGGCCCGGAAACAGCTGCTCGACCTCGAGCTTGCTCAGCCCGGTTATCGTCTGCCTGTACGCGTCCATCGAGAAATCCGGCGTCCGGATCACCGCCAGCTTGCCTCCGGCAAAGACGGCATCCGCCGAGAACAGCGCCTTCAGCTCCGGGCAATAATAACAAACCATATCGAAGCTGTGCCCGGACGCCGCTATGACCTGCAAAGACAGATCGCCTGCGGTTATCTTGTCGCCTGCCGCCACAGTCCGGTCAATCCGGCAAGGCTGGAGCCGGTACCACGGCGGATACGTCCCGCTTGCTCTCGCCTCCGCAAGCGACGTGCGGACCTCGTCGCCGAGCTCCACCATGCGGGCGGTCTTCTCCGCGGCGACGACCTCAACGCCAAGCCGTTCGCGGATCGCCCTCGCGCCGCCTGCATGATCCGCGTGAGCGTGCGTCAGCAGCAGCCGCGTGACGCGCTCCGGAGCAATCCCGTCCTCCTCAAGCCTGCGCAGCAGCAGCTCCGGCTCGATCCCCGAGCCGGCGTCGATCAGGGCGTATCCGCCGCTGCCGCAGTCGAGCGCATAAACGTTACAGTCGTAATGGCTGCTTAGTCCGTATCCGAGTCCTCCGCCTCCTACCACCCGCACACGCCCGGTCAGCTTCATAAGGGATTCGCTGCCGGCGTCAGCCGTACCGGACGGCCTTCCCGGGCGGACTGTCGGACAGCGTCCGCTACGCGAACCGCCTTCCAGGCGTCCGACGGGCGGAGAATGTCGGACGGGCGTCCCAGACGCACGCACTGCGCAAAATGCTCTAGTTCCCGGGCAAGCGGCCCTTCCACCCGGCCGTGCACCTCGCATCCGGTCAGCAGCGCCGGCTGTTCGGCCGACGAGCTGCCGATATAATCGATCCCGCGTTCCGGATCGCGGATAATGAGACTGCCGAGCTCTCCCGTAATCTCGGTCCGCACGTCCGCAGGGGAAGCCGCCCCGTCCGGCAGCAGCCAGTTGTTCTCCAATATGCCGATCCCGCCTCGCGCGAACTTCAGCATCGCCCAGATCAGATCTTCCGTAGGATGACCGGATGCCGAACGGATGGCCGTTACCTCGATAACGTCATCCTCGAACAGCCAGTGCATCAGATCGATATCGTGTATACCGAGTATGAATACGGGAGAAATCCGGTTATAGATGGAGAAATATTTTTTGCCGTTGTTCCGCTTGGCGTAAATCGAGCGAATCGGTCCTGTCTCGCCCCGCAGGATGCGGGATTTGGCCTCGGTATATCTGGCATCGAAGCGAAGCACGTGTCCCGTCATTAAAATCCGGCCATACTGCCTGGCGGCCCGAATCATCGCCTCCGCCTCCTCCGGCGCGGAAGCGAGCGGCTTCTCTACAAAGACGTGCGCCCCGGACCGGATCGCATGCAAGACCGGCTCGGCGTGCAAATGTTCGGGCGTCAGCACATCGACTGCATCCGGAGATTCCCTGTCGATCAGCTCTTTCCAGTCCGTATAGCAGCGGGCTTCGGGAAACATCGCCCGAAACGGGCCGAACGTCTCCGGATTGCGGTCGCATACCGCAACGACTTCAATGTGTTCCATTTGCGACCAGATCCGGGCATGCGCCAGGGCGAACCGGCCCAGCCCGACGATCGCTAACCGTATGGCTCCCATTTTGATCCCATCCTTCTTTAATCCTCTCATGATCCTAACAAAGTCAGAGCTGCTCCCTTGTCTGGAACCCGGTTGGAGCAACCGCCAAAACTCATGATCAACTCACCATATAAGTTCAGGCATACGCCAGGTTACTCCGACTCGTCCGGCAGGTCATATGTCCAAGCGCTCCACCTCGAGCATCGGTACATGCTTGTGCGCGACCATGTTGAGCAGCCGGTTGCCGTCCTTAAACCCGACGCCGGTAATAACGCAGACGGCCCGTTCGTCCGGAAGTCCGCCCTGTTCGCGGCACCGGCGGATCAGTCCGGCCAGCGAAACCGCTGCGGCCGGTTCGCCGAAAATCCCCTCTTCCTCGGCCAGCAGCCGTTGAGCTTCCCAGATCTCCTCATCCTCCACCGCCAGAGCGGAGCCGTCTCCGCGCGCCATAATGTCTAGGGCGATCGTACCGTCGGGCGGATTCGGCACCTGCAGACCGGATATGAGCGACGTCGAAGGTCCCGGGGCCGGTGTGCGCCCGCCTGCCTCATACGCTCTGACGATATTCGAGCAGCCCGCCGATTGGACGGCGGTCATGTGAGGTTTGACCGGAATCGCTCCGAGGGCGTGCAGTTCCTCGAACCCTTTCCAGATTCCGACGTACAGACCGGCTCCTCCTGCAGGGGCGTATACGCGGGTCGGCGGTGCTTGGAGCTGCTCGGCCAGCTCGAAGGATATCGTCTTTACTCCTTCCATCGCGTACGTATTGTAGCGGAACGCCGTAATCATCACTTCCCAATCGTTCAGCCGCGCCGCTTCGAAAATACGGCCGAACACTTTGTCGCCGACTTCCGGGTCCGTTCCGAACCGTATGACTTTGCGAACGTCCGCTCCATACGCGAGCACTTGCGCCAGCTTCGCTTCCGCCATATGCTCCAGCACGAACAAGTGGTACGGGATGCCCGCCCCCGCCGCATAAGCGGCAACGGCCGCCCCCGCATTGCCCGACGTCGTGCCGATGCAGGCCGAACGCCCTCCCGCCAGCGCCCGTGATACGCCTATAGCCGCTATGCGGTCTTTATACGATCCGGTAGGATTGCCTCCCTCCAGCTTGAAATAAAGCTCGCCCACCTTCAGCCGTTTCGCCAGTCTGCGGCTAGGTACGAGCGGAGTCGCTCCTTCGCCCAAGTAAAGCCGGCAAGCCTCCGGAACATCCGGCAGCAGCCGATGGTATTTCCACAACCCGGGCTGTCCGTCGTCTTTCCAAGGTCCTATAACCCCCTCATATTGCAGCATCAAAATACCGCCGCAATCAGGGCATGCATACAGCCGCATATCCGTTGTCGTACGGCCGCATTCCCAGCAGCAAGCTGTCTTCATCATCGGCTCCTCCACCTTGCATAAATATATTATGGTTAGACCATATATAATTCTTTGCAGCCTTTTAAGCGATAGGCCCGCTCGTACGCAAAATCGCGACCGATCAGCTTCCCCTATACAGCAACTTTAACCATCCGAAACTACAAATAGTCGATGGTTGGACCATCTTACATTCACTTACTACTATAGGGGGTTCGCTTTACCGGTGTCAACAGATTTTATCGTTAATGAATGACGGATTCCGCTGAAGCCGCTTCATTGACAAGTTATTCGAAAACGAATACGATGTCTATAAAATCGTGGTCTGACCAGATTCCCTAACCTAATCATGGAAAAGGAGTTAACCGGATGAAACCGATCGAAACAGCGGAGCGCTATACGCTCAGTAAACTAGTGGTCCACAAACTAAAACAATATATCGTCGAGCATAACATCGCCCCCGGAGACAAGCTGCCCGCCGAACGGGAGCTGTCGCAGACGATGAAAGTAAGCCGCGCCATCCTCAGGGAAGCGCTGCGTTCGCTGGAAAGCGCGGGAATTCTCGAAATTCGCCATGGCGAAGGCGCGTTCATCTCGGCCAACAGTCTTAGTCCGCTTCTGGAACAGCTGTCGTTCGCCGCACAGCTGAACCGGAAAGGCGGCCGGGAGCTGCTCGAAATCCGCTACCTGCTGGAGGCGTCCGCGGTTGATGCCGTGCTGGAGCAGGGCAGAAACATTCCGTTTGCAGAGCTGGAACGTCTAAACGAAGAGTGGGCCTCAAGCGCCGGCTCCGAATCCCGGCAAACCGAGGCGGACGTGAATCTTCATCTTGCCGTCGTGCAACCTCTGCTCAACAGCTCCTTCACTTCGTTAGCCGAGCTGTTCATCCGGCAAGCGGCCGCCTCCACGGGGACAGACCGGTCGCACGCTGCCGCCTCCTATGAGCAACATTCGCGGTATATCCGTCTCCTGCGGGAAGGCAAGGCACTCGAAGCGAAAGCGGTATTGCGCGAGCATCTCGGGCTCTGATAGACATCGCTCCTACGACATCACAGGCTCTGATGCACGTCGCTTCTAACGCGTAATCCCGGGCTCTGATAGACATCGCTCTTACGAACATCCCGGGCTCTGATGCACATCGTTCCTAGCGCGTATCCCGAGCTCGGATAGACGACGCTCCCACCCACATCCCGGGCACGCGGTAATTTGCCGGTTAAGGCGGACGTTTCTCTATTGACTCTGTATGTAAAGCGAGTTATATTTTTATTGAACATTAACAACTTTTATTGAACCAATCGCATCGAAAGGATCTTATCCCCCATGTCCCGTGTTCTAAAAGTATCGGTTGACGAATTTATCGAAATCGCCAAAGCGTTATCGAACGAATCCCGGCTGGACATCTTTAAGCAAATTCAGAAGGCCGACATGAACGTCAACGAAATCGCCGACATGTTCGGTCTCCCTTCCTCCACGGCAACCGTAAATATCAAGAAGCTGGAAGAGGCGAATCTGATCAAAACCGAACTGATGCCCGGCGTTCGCGGCTTTCAGAAAGTTTGCTCGTCGCAGTTCGATCAGCTCGTCGTAGAGCTGAAGCCGGGAGGCTCGCCCGTCGAGGAAGCGGCCCGATACGTCCACATGCCGATCGGCCTGTACTCCGAATGCGAGGTGCGCCCGACGTGCGGACTCGTCAGCGACAAAAGCATTATCGGCTATCTGGACGATCCCCGCAGCTTTTATGAGCCGGACAAGGCCGGAGCTCAGCTGCTCTGGTTCCGGCAAGGATATGTTCAATACCAGATTCCGAATAAAGTGCCCTACGACGCCCGGCTGACCGGACTCGAGATTTCCATGGAGCTGTGCTCGGAAGCTCCCTTGTACAATGCAAACTGGCCTTCCGACATCACCGTATCGATCAACGGCGTCGAACTCGGCACTTATTTAAGTCCGGGTGACTTCGGCGGCGAGCCCGGGCTTCTGAACCCGCCATGGTGGGATTTGAGAAATACGCAGTACGGTTTGCTAAAAAAGTGGAAGGTCGATGAGAACGGAAGCTATATCGACGGCCGGCGTTTATCCGACGTAACCGTAGACCAGCTCGGCATTCACGACAGCCCCGCCTTTGCGCTGCGGATCGGCGTCAAGCCGGATGCCGCCAACATCGGCGGATTGAACCTGTTCGGCAGCAAATTCGGCAACTACGAACAGGATCTGCTCGTCCGGTTCGATTACAAACCGCACAAATCCGGACACTCGTAAGGAAAAGGTTCGCAACAACACTTCCTCCGGCACACTCCGCCCGACCGCTGTGCCGTTACGGATCGATTGCAGAAGGGAGAGTGCTTCCTTCTGCACCTATTACCTCAATTTCAATTGTTTCATCACATAAATTATTGAGTTTAAGGAGAGATGAACGATGAACCAGCATCCGGCCATTCCCCGTCCGGAATATCCCCGCCCTCAATTTGAGCGCAGCGACTGGCTGAATTTGAACGGCCAATGGGAATTCGACTACGACGATCGTGACGAAGGCGTGCGGGAGAAGTGGTACGCCGGCGCGGCCCAGCCGCTAACCCGAACGATCACTGTCCCTTACTGCTTCCAGAGCAAGCTTAGCGGCATCGGAGATCCCGATATCCACGATATCGTATGGTACCGGCGCTCGTTCAAGCTGCCGGATTCCTTTACCGGCAAGCGGGTGAACCTGCATTTCGGCGCTGTCGATTACGAAGCCCAAGTGTGGGTGAATGGTCAGCTCGCGGCCGTACATAGCGGGGGCCATACGCCGTTTCAAGCGGATATTACCGATTACGTTACAAGCTCCGGGAGCAACGTTGTCGTCGTACGCGCGCAGGACTTCAGCCGCGACGTCTCGCTTCCCCGAGGCAAGCAGTATTGGAAGGACCGCTCGGAAGGGATCTTTTACACGCGCACGACGGGCATCTGGCAGACGGTATGGCTGGAGGCGGTTGCTCCAGCCCACCTGAAACGGGTCCGTTTGACACCGGATATTGACCATCATCGCATTCATCTGCAGTTTCTTCTCTCGCACCCTTATACGGCCGGAGATCCGGTATTAAGCTCGCTTGCGGTACGGACGACCATTTCATTTAAAGGAGAGCTCGTCGCAGAAGATCTGTTCAGCATGCGCCGCGAAACGGAATCCCGCAGCATCGTTCTGACCGATAAATACGGCCACGATTCCGGCCGCTGGTGGAGTCCGCAAAATCCGCAGCTGTACGACGTCACCTTCGAGCTGATCCAGGACGGGCAGGCCGTAGATGTGGTCAAAAGTTATTTCGGCATGCGCAAAATCTCGATCGATAACGGCAAGCTGTTGCTCAACAACCGCCCCTGCTTCATGAAGCTGGTGCTGGACCAAGGGTATTTCCCCGACGGTCTGCTGACCGCGCCGACGGACGAGGCGCTTCGTTACGATGTGGAGATGACCAAAGCGATGGGCTTTAACGGCGCGCGCAAGCATCAGAAGGTGGAAGATCCCCGCTACTTGTATTGGTGCGACAAGCTCGGTCTGCTCGTTTGGGGCGAGATGGCCAATTCGTACATGTACTCGGAAACGTATGTGCGGCGCATGACCTCCGAATGGACGGAAGCCGTAGAGCGGGACTACAACCATCCTTGCGTCGTCGCCTGGGTGCCTCTTAACGAAAGCTGGGGTGTCCCGGACATCTCCCACGACAACCAGCAGCAGATGCACGCCAAGGCGATGTATTATTTGACCAAATCGCTGGATGTCACCCGGCCTGTCGTATCCAATGACGGCTGGGAGCACGCCACCACCGACCTGTGCACCATCCACGACTATGAATGGAAACGCGAGGTGCTTGCCGAACGGTACAGCTCCGCGGACAAAGCAGTCTCGGCCGTTCCGGCCGGGCGGGCGATTTTCGCCGGTGGTTTCGCCTACGGAGGCGAGCCGATTCTGGTCACCGAATTCGGCGGGATCGCCTTCAAGAAAGAAGGCGAGGAAGGCTGGGGGTATTCCGGCGCCAAAGACGAAGCCGATTTCGCCCGCAGGCTGGCCGACGTCGTTCATCCGCTGCTGCAAAGCCCGGTCGTACAAGGCTACTGTTACACGCAGCTGACGGACGTCGAACAGGAGAAAAACGGCCTGCTCACCTACGACCGCAAACCGAAGCTCCCGCTGGACGTCATCCGGCAGATTAATCAAGGGAAGCTGCCGGAGCTGTAAAAGCGGACTAGATTCCGTAAAAGTAGTACCGCTACAAACGTCAAAGGCAGTCCCCGCCCTTCGATCGAAGGGGGACTGCCTTTTCATCGGAACAAAATGTTAAAGAAAAGCACGCCTCAACTAAAAAAGCTCCATAAAATGCAAAAAAATCGCAGATTCGCGATTGTAGTCTACTATTTAAATAAAATGGTGGAGCTGACGGGATACTCGTTACTCCGTAACGAGACTGCGAAGCTTATACTACCGAAGTAACGCTTCGACGAACCTAAAGGTTCTCATCCGTACTGCAAGTAATACAAATGGCGGAGCTGACGGGATTCGAACCCGCGGTCTCCTGCGTGACAGGCAGGCATGTTAGGCCACTACACCACAGCTCCACTAGGTAAATCAAATTGCGGGGGCAGGATTTGAACCTGCGGCCTTCGGGTTATGAGCCCGACGAGCTACCGGGCTGCTCCACCCCGCGTCGTTATGATTTGGATCTCATCCGCCACATCAACAGCTGCGTTCCGTTTGATCACTTTTCATACTATACTATGATTGCACGCGTAATGCAAGGCCTTTTCACATAATCTCGCAAACACACAATGCTCTGAATTGTCCGACACCGATTAGAAGCCCCTGCATAACAACCAAATGAGGCAGCTTGCGGTCGACCGATCGCATTCATGCAGGGCGTAGTCACAGTAATCTGTTGGGAGCTGTCTCGACCGTCGCCGCCCTCTCGTTGTCCTCGTATGCTATAATAAGCGATACAATAGAGTAACTCGCTTACCGTCTAACCAGACGCCGATTCTCCGCCTGACCGTTTCCCGGCAGCCGAATCCCAATCGGAGCGTGGAAGGGAGCTGACCCTGTGAGTATTTCGTTTATGCTGCTGATCGCCGGAGGTTTGTTTCTCCTCCTCGTCGCCGCCCTTGTTATTATTTTGCTAGTGAAGAAGTAATTCTTGTAAAAGCCCCATTGAGTCGCCCAACTCGAGGAGGATAGGGTCTGCCAGTTTTGCTCTTTCTACCCGGCAAGCAAAATAAGAGCTAAAATCGCTCTTATTCCTTCACAAACCGCTGCCTGCGCCGAAATAAGATATACTAAAGACCCTTATCCGCAAAACCACGGTGGACCGTTCCGAAAGCTGGACCCTTCCCGGCGGTTCAGGCGTCCCTTACTTCGGCACGACGGCCTCTGCTGCTTCTGCCGTTCAGCGGAGCCTCACGACTCCGGTTACTATTCTCAGAAGGTTCCGACAGATTTACCCCGGGGAAGGACGTCATCTTTCCGCTCCTGTGCCTGCCCAAGTTTACCTGCACAAGCCGTCCACTGCGTCGTCCGGTCTTCCAGGCAAACGGCGAGCACGTCGCCGACACTCATGCCGGACGCAGCGGTCACAGGCAGCACCGCAGCTCCCGAGCTTTGCGCGGTCGATACGGTCGCATCCGTTCTGCCTACGCATATCCACAAGCCGGCCATGCTAACAGAAAAGAACGCCCTTCGGTTGCACCGGGCGTTCTTCCTTCACGATATTCATATAATGGCAAATGCCTCTACCCTCACGGCCAGCCTCGTGTTATCACCCGCTCATGCGCAAATACAGGAAAGATCGCCCGCCTAGACGATGGAGCTTCATTCACGACCTTCAGCTCTTCTTCTCCGTACAGCGATACGCCTGCTCGCACGGACGGCATCGGTTTCGTTCGGACCCGCGTCCCCCATGCAGCGTAAGTTTGTCCATCTGATTCATACCGTTCACAATCCCTTTTCGTATTTCGTAAATACTCCTTGTATGGTTCCTTGTACCAACATCCGTACGCCCCCATTATGTACATTTCCGGCTTGCGATCCAATTGCAATTTTTCGTTATTCGGTATACGTATCCGCTATTCGGGGTTACAAATAATCGAGAACAGTTATATTTTCCCGTCGGACTCTCAAGGATGCCAGGCCGGGCGCGCCAAAACAAAAAATAAAAAAAACCTTGCTAAGCAAGGCTTTCCGGGTATTGCTATGGATGAACGCTAACGGGATCGAACCGCTGACCCCTACCCTGTCAAGGTAGTGCTCTCCCAGCTGAGCTAAGCGTTCATGATAAAAGATGGTGACCCGTAGGGGATACTCTCCGCTACGCTCCGAGACTGCGAAGCGATTCCTTACGAAGTCAAGCTCCGACGAACCTAATAGGTTCTCATCCCAAGCGGAGTTATTACATAGATGGTGACCCGTAGGGGATTCGAACCCCTGTTACCTCCGTGAAAGGGAGGTGTCTTAACCCCTTGACCAACGGGCCATGCTTGTTGTTGCACTTGCTTGTCCTCACTAAGAGTGACAGCGAAATTAATCTTAGCATAAATCTATCGACTTGGCAACTAGTCTTCTACATTTTTTTATTTCCCTCCGCGAAAACGTCCGGGGCCGCGGCCCATGTAAAACCGCCACAGCCCTGCCGACGCCCGCCCGGCACCTAAACAGCCCCGCCAGCCGCCACCAACTTACCGGTATGTTTTCACAAAATCGACGGCTTGGCGGATATTCGCCTCCGGATGTTCGCCAGTCTCCCGCTCGATCGTCAAATAGCCCGTATAGCCGATATCCAGCAGCGCCTGGAAATAAGCGTCAAACGAAACATGCCCTTCTCCCAGCGGCGTTTCGGTGTACACCTTCCTGGCCCGAACCAGCTCCCGAATCTTGCCGTTCTCCTGAGGCGTATAATGAAGCGCCCCATACACTTCGCGCGGATCGACGGCTACGAAGCGGACTCCGTCCTTCACATGCGTATGCACGATATAGTCTTTCAGCGTATATACGCCGCGAACCGGATCGTCACCGGTAACCATGACCAGATTGGCCGGGTCGTAGTTGACGGACACACCTTTACCTCCGAGCGTATCGAGAAATTGCTTCAAATGATAAACGGTAGTCGGCCCTGTCTCAATGGCAAAATAGGAGCCCATACTTTCCGCATACTCGCACAGCTCCCTGCAAGCCGCCTGCATCGCCGCGTACTCCCTGCTCTCCGGGTCATAAGGGATAACCCCGATATGCGTCGTCACGATATCGGTCCCGAGCTCCTTGGCGAGCTCCATGATTCGTTTCGACTTCTCGACTTTCTCCGGATTGGCGGCCTCGTCCTCAAAACCGAACGCCCCCAAGTCGCCGCACAAGGCGGCTATATCCAGTCCGAGCGATGCGATATAATCTTTCAGTTCCCGCCGCGCCGACGCCGATAAAGACTGCGGCTCCATCTCTCCCCGGACGGCATACAACTGTACTCCTTCCGCTCCGGCTTCTTTCGCCTTCGCTATGCCTTGCCTGACCCCCACCCGAAACCCGTCGGCGATAACGCCAATTTTGTTTGTCATTTTCACGGTACGCACTCTCCCCTTCCTCGTCTCACGCTTAGTATAAGGAAGGACGTCTCCGCTGTATTGTTCCGGCGCCGCCGTATTATTGTGCAGCCGCCCGGAAATTGTCCCCCTCCTCCACAAACCGAAAAAAGACCTGCCGCCATGGACAGGTCCCGCTTCCAGATCAGGCACGCCGGTTTATAAAACGGCGTTATTGCTCCGTGCAGCGCCAGCCCCGGAGGGCGGCTTTAAATGTTCGCGGATATATTGCGTCGGGGAATAACCGAACGCCTTGCGAAAAGCGCGGCTGAACGTGTGGATCGAGTCATAACGCATGATGGCGGCGATTTCCGTGATCGTGTATTCTCCGGTTTTCATCAGTTCGACCGCCTTGCGCCACTTTTTCTTGACCACATAATCGCGGAGGCAGTCGCCCGTTTCCCTGGAAAACAAATGGGACAAATACGATAGGCTGTAACCGAACGCATCGGAGATTTCCTTCAAGTCGTCGATCAGCAGCAAACGGTCGTCGATATAATGAATAGCCGCGTAAACGGCTCTCTTCGCGGCGTTCTCTCCGCCTTCCCCGGGATATTTGGCATCCCAGTCGGAGAAAAAGTTGCGGTAGGTCAAGATTAAGATCTGCTCGAGGTACATCTGAATCATCGACTCGGAAAACCGGTTGGTGCCGCACATTTCTTTGAGCACATTGACAAACGGCGTGCGGATGTCCAGCCGGTCCCGGCAGCGGGGCGTCGCCTTGTTGTCCATCCTCTTCTTGATATCGAGGAACGGATGATCCGCAGGCAGCGACGGGTTGAAATGAAAGCCGAGGTACAAGTACCGGAACGGTTCGTCCGGATCGCTCCCGCCCTGATGGTACTCTCCCGGCTTGCCGATATAGATATCGCCCTGTTCCAGATCGAACCGGTGATCGTCGGTGGCGAACCAGCCTTTTCCCGAAACGACGTACGAGATTTCATAACAGACTTGCTGGTGATTGGAAAGGACAAAATTCGCATCACAGCTCAGATCGCCGATCTGCTGCAGCAATAAGGGTCCGTAACGCATAGGCTCGGGAAGGTGCAAACAATCGAATTGAAATCGCCGCTTGCCCGGTATGCTCGTCATCTTGGCCACTTGGGGTACCGACATTACGACCGCTCCTCTCGTTCCGTCTCCATCGCCCTGCTCCTCTCCATCATACCTACTTTCCCTAAAATACCGCAATAGGAAGATCACGGTTCCGCCCGTTAAAATGCGTTGCGGCCCTCTACTACAGTAATAGGCGCGAAGCCGGGCGGGGCAGCGTAAGAGGAATGGAGAAGCTGTATTCTCCTGCCAGCCCAAGCAACCAACTACTGGTGCACAGTCCGCTATTGTCCGAAGACTGCCGCTAATCCGGCCGAAACCGGCAGCCGTCTGTCCCCTGTGAAACTTAATCGATCAAGAAGGAATGCCGGATGGAGGAGTAAACCGCAAAGATTAGGTTTCGGTCCAGGAATAGATTCACTCCCCTAACCGTCCCGATTTCAGGCCGGATATCCGCCCGGAACATCCGCTCCTTCACGTGATGCATGAAAAGTAGCACTATCGATGGACGTTTTATAAACAAGTTCCGGCACGGTATAATAGCAGACTCCCGGCTCCGACACAGTCCAACAGATGCAGAGGGTAGAGAACGGCAGGCTGCTTGTTAATTTAACGAACCGAGTAACCCTTAATGGGTCAAATTTCAACGATATGACATTGTTGCGAACTTCATAAGCGTTATTTCACTCATCCGATCACACTTTCGTCTGTTTACGACTTCATAAGATCACTGGGGTTCGTTAAATCAAATAGAAACCATTCTCCCGGCAATAAGCACGATACGATTCGTTAGTCTAAAGATTAAGCGGGTTGCCCCCGACCTTTTTTGCGCCGCTTGGGGCTCCAAGGTATGAGTTTCGTACAAAAAACAAAAACAGTCCGCTCCCACTCCGTAGGCGGACTGTGTCTATTGGGATCAGGCTCCGGCTCTGCCCGGCCCCGCAGTAATCAGAGGTCGAGCCCGCAGCAACTGCCAGGCTGGTATTTAAAATCCGGTTGCCCGATATCCGATATTCGACCCCGTTATTTCTCGGCGGCAATATACGCGTCGATCTCTTCGCTGGCTTCCCGCAGCGCGGTGTTCACATCTTTTTTGCCTGCCGCGTAATCTTTGTATTTCGCCTCCAGTATGCCCCGCGCTTTCGTAAACCGGGTTTGCACGACATACGGGGCCGGCTTCGTTTTCAGAATCGCTTCGATATGTTTATTTTTAAGCAGCGGATGGTCGGCACCGAAGTTTTTGTTGATCGCTTCGTTCTGCAGCGCGCTCAGCATGATGCCTGACCGGCTCAGCGCCGTCTGCACCTCGTCGGAGGTCGCGAGCTTGATCACCTGCATCGCCTGCTCGGGATGTTTGCTGTTCGAGGCGATCTGCAGCACGAACGTCTGAACCATCCCCGACGTGTGCGGCCGCTCCGGGAAGCTCGGATATTCCGCGACGTCCCAGTCGAAATCGGCGTTGGCCATCCCGTTCAACACTTCGGGTGCGGCCAGCATCGCCACGTTTTTGTCCTTCACGAACCGGTTGACCGTATTGCCGTGGCTCGTGATCTGAAATTCGTTGCCGGGGATATCGTTGATCCGCTTGGTCAGCTCGAACACTTTCCGCCATCCATCCGTATTTACCGCAGCCTTGAGGGTTACCGGGTCGACGTAGGGGATCGACAGCGAGTTCCCGACCTTCTCGATGCCTTCCGGATCGAGACCTTTGTACTGGACTCCATCTTCCATGCGCGTCAGCTTTTTGCCGAGCTCGACCGCCTGCTCCCAGGTCATGCCGTCGGACGGATAAGGAACGCCGAACTTATCGAAGATGTTTTTATTATAAAACGTCGCATAGTAGTTGTAGCCGAACGGGAGGGCAAACAAGCCGCCTTTGGCGATCGTATCGGATTGCAGCCTGACGCCGTCGAGATTCGACTTCTCGAACCGGTTCAGATCCACCTCGTACTTTTTGATCAAAGGCGTCATATCCGCCAGCAGCTTGAAGTTAGCGAATTGGTCCAGCAGGCTGCCCCACCCTGTAATAATGTCCACTTCGTTCCCGCCGATGGCGAGGTTTTCGATCGGCATGGCCGTGCGTTCCAATACTTGCAGCGTGATATGCGGATATTTCTGTTTCAGCGGCTGAACGAACAACTGATCGATGATCTCCGGAGTAAGCGCGCCATAATTGTACAATTTCAGCGTTACCGGCTCCATTTTGACCGGCGTTTCCTCCGGCTTGCCGCTGTCGCCTGCCTTGGGCGTCCCCGAGGAACCGCAGCCGCTCGCGAATACTGCCAGTAAAGCCATACACAATACGAACTTTTTCATACTCCTGCCCCCGTTTCGAAAGTGATCATTTTGTAACCGCTTGCAAAGTAGGTTGAGCACATAACTTCCTTAACGAACGTTTCCATTTGCGAAACCCGTTGTTCTGACCTCCCCCCTAGGCAGCCCTCCTCCTTAATCGTTGTTCCATGATAAGCCTAGTATAGAAAATGGCGCCTTCCGCGTATTGGTCCTAATCCGCCGCAATATTGTGCAGACGCCGCGATCGATCGGGAAACAGCCGGTCCGGCAAGGCCGCGGCGGCAAACCGCCCCTCCCTTGCGCAGCAAGAGCTCTGACCCGAGAACCCCAAGGATAAACGCCTACCGGCGTCTTTTGACGCTGGCTTTTCCCGAGATTTAGAGCCACTCCTACGATATACTTTCTGGTAAATGAAAAAAGCCCGCCGCCTGCATCTGCGCAGACGACGAGCCTTTCTCCCCCTTTCCTTATTTCACGGCAATCTGCAAAGCCGCCCCGAGCTTGAACTCGAAGCCTTCGCTGTCCTCCTCATCATCGTCATCATCGTCATCATCGTCATCATCGTCATCTGCAGGCTCGATTTCCACAGAAATCGTCGTCGTCCCTTTGTTGTGCGCCTTCAGCCGGCTCTGCCCGTTGACATTGGCAATGTTCGGGCGCTCGCTGTCCCAGTCGAGCTCATACCCCGATAGGTCCGCTTCGGTACCGTCCGCGTACCAGCCTTTCACCTCGAGCTGGACGGTTTCGTTTTTGGTCAGCTCCGTCTTGGGCGATACGATCGTTATCGAAGCCGGCCACATCAACTGACGGGCGAGCGGGATGACGAACGTGTTACCGGGCGCTACGTCGTACTTAAACCCTTGCGACAAATCGGTCGTACTGGCATAAGAGCGGATGAGCGTAATATCGCCGAGATCAAGCTCGTACAGTCCCCCACCAAGCGGCACGACGTCCTTGATCAGATAGACCGCATTGCGCTGGCCGTCGTTGCGCACGTAGACCGATCGGCCGATCAGACTGCCCGGCTGCTGATCTTGCAGATCAAGCTGTACCTGAAGCTTGTTCTGAAGCGACAGCTCCCTCGTAAAGTCGGTGACCGTTCCTTCCAGACGGGCAACTCCTGTGTTCGCGTATCCGGCGTACTCCGGACCGGTTCTGCCGATAGAGGCGCCGTTATTTACGTAGCTGAACACCGGCTGGCCGCCGTTTTCGGAGTAGACGCCGAAGGAGCCTTGGAAGCGGATTTTGCCGTCGATCACATAGGCCGCATCCGGGTTCATCGAGCTGACGACGTAGTCGGTCCGGCCGTTCGCCAGTTGCACCTTGACTGCCCTCACGCCGTACACGTCGGCCGATACCGAGCCTGGCGCCGCCGATACGGATGCTTGCGAAATATCGCTGATGAAACGGGAGTTCTCGTAAGGCTCGATCACCGACGTGAACGTACTGTCCAGATTCACGCCGCTGCGATGGGCGACGACGTATTTGAGACTTTCTGGGTTGCCCGGCTTATTGCGCGGCGGAACCCCGTCGGCCAAAGCGACGTCGTCCAGATCGCCAAGCATCGTCATCCGCACGTGAATATCCCGGTCGACCGGATGAACGTTCCACGTATCCTCCACGTCGTAATCGATGCTGAACGCCGCGGACGGCTCGTTGTCACGCTCCACGTTTTTCAGCCAATGGAAGCCCGGTCCGGCATATCCCGATCCGGTTACACTGTCGTTTGCCGGTCTGACGCCGAATTCGACGCCCGGTCCGGCATACGTTCCCGTCGGCTGCGCCGTCAGCGAGAGCCCTTCGGTCGTTACCGGTCCTTCTGCGGCATGGAAGCTGAAATGATGCTCGCTGCCGCCCTTCACCCGGAAAAAGTCAACGACATACGAGTTCGCCTCGTCCACCTTCACCATCGCCGAGGTCCGTTTGTACAGCTCGGTTTGCGGATACGCTTTCGGAGCTTCGGCCTCGAACAGTTTGACCATCGAGCTGTCGTCGTACAAGGTCGGAGTGCCGTCCCAAACCGCCGCCTGTTTTTTCTTATCGACCATAACCGTATTATGGCTGATCGTATTATTCACCCATTCGAACCGGTTCACGTCGGTCGCATTCGCCTGTTCGGGGTATCCGAGGTCCGGGAGCAGATCGATACCGAAGCCGTACAAGCCCAGATTCAGCATATCCCGGTGCCCGTGGCCGCTCGTCCGTCCGTAGTACGTCCACATCGCACGTCTCGTATCCGCTCCGGTGCCGGCCGCCCCGTCCCTAAGCGCCGCCAGGCCGTAACCGGTCAAGTTCGTGCTGTCGAGATCGAGCGGGCCGTGCTGCGCAATGACGGCTTCGATGTCTGCCGCAACCTGATTCGGATTGGCCGTATAGACGTCGGAATGAATCCCTTCCGTCTTATTGCCGTTCAGCATGTAAGCAAGCTGGGCGTATACCGGGTCGCCGAACCGCTCGAACGCTTTGATCGACTGGGCTTTATCGACCTGAATACCGGGCTGCCCCGTCGTGCCGCTGTCGCCGATCGAAGGCGTATACCGGCCCAGCATCGTCAGCGGATACATCGCCTGGAACATTTTGCGGAACTTCACGTTCTCATACAAGTCGGCCGCCGGATATTTGTCATACCCGTCCAGCGCATCGGCAACCGTCAAGTACGTATTGAGCCACAGCTTGTTGTAGCCCGGTCCCGCTTCGTTGCCGTGCCCGTCGCGGTCGACGTCGTTCACCATACTGAACAGCACGTTGCCTCCGGTGACACGTCTTGGGATCTGATTGACGAACGCCCCCGGCTGGAAGACGAAATCGAGCCAGTCTTTCGTCTCCGGCAGCGTATCGTGAACGACCGCGGCCAGCGCTACCGCGCTTTGATGGAATCCGTTATTGCCGCGGATCTGATCCCAGTACATGCCCGGCTGCACTTGCCGCAGGATGCCGTCCTCGATGTTCCGGCGGATCTCCGTGCCGCTCGATTTCATAGGCAGTTTGTACTGCTGGCCCTTGGCCTGGAGAAACGCCACGACGTCCGGCGCATCAAACGCGGTGAAAAAGGCGTCGTAAGCGCCGACGAATACTTTCACGAGCGACGTTTCCCATATCGATCCTACCGTCTTGCCGTCCCCGGTTCCCCCGTGAGAATTGACGTACACCGCGTTGCTGAATTCGGCTACGTCGAGCGACGGATACACGTCGGCCACCCGGTCGAGCAGGACGGCGCCAGCTTTGGCGTATTTCTCGTCGCCGGTATAGACGTACGCGCTTTGCAAATAATTGAGCGCGCCGTTCACATTAGCGGGGCTGCCGTACCAGGCGAACCAGTGCGCGTAATAAGCGATAAACGTATACCGCTTGTTCGTCTGCGGATCTACCCAGCCGTAGCCGTCGTCGACGCCCCATGTCGGGCCTTTGTCCGGATACAGCGTGTTCACCAGAAGCGTACGGTCGGCCAATGCCGGATTAAAGTTGCCGTGCTCGTCCAACCCGCTCCGGTAGTACGCCCCGAAGTCGTTCGTCGGAAACTTGTAGCCGCTTGCCGGGTCGGTAATTTTCCACGGATCGTTCAGCGGGTCCGCTTTCCACGGATAGTTGCCGTACGATTTCAGATCGCCGGATACCGGGCTGAAGTTGCCGGTAAGCTGATTTGTGTTATAGCTGCGCGGGATGGCCTGGGTCGGCACCAGGTTCCACAGTCCCTTGTACCCGAGCGCGACGAAGGCGTCCGCTTTGGCCAGCACGCTATCGCGCAATGCCGCCGCCCAGTCGTACTGCTGGACGTTTTGCCGCGCCGCTGCCATTTTCGCATCCGTCATATACGTCCTTCGCGTCTTGCTGTTCGTCACCTGATCGCTGTTGATCAGCACGAGGCGATGCGGATACATGACCGTTCCCGTGCCGTTGCCGACTCCGTTGCCCTTGCCGGTTACGGTCAGCGTAATCGTATGCGTCCCGGCGGTCAGTGGCAGCTCCTGCACATACAGATCGGGCCGCGGATATTTGCCCGTCACGCTGTAGAAGCCGTACTGCGACGCCTTGACTCCGTCGATGCTGACGTCGGCCGTGCCGCCGTCTTGTCCGGTCATGCCGCCGAGCTTCACAATGTAATTTCCGGCCTGGGCGACCTGAAATTCGAACGTGCGGGACGGCGCCGTCAGCGTCGATTCAATCTTCACTCCATATGTAGCGTTCGTCACTTTGGGTGCGGCGTTCGGATCGCCCGCCAGCGTGACCGAAGGCTGTCCGGGGACAGCGCTTCCAAATCGGTAAACCGTCGTATCCGGCATAATAAACTCCGCTACTCCGCTTCCCGCAGCCAACGCCGGCCGGGAAGCTGTAAATGATACTGCAGAAACTAACATCAGCAAACAAAGCACGACCGATATCGGCCGGCGAATCGATACACTCATCTGGGTCCCTCCCGTTTCCTATACACGAATGGTTCATGAGGCCGGTTCTTGGATGTCGACGTACAGCTTCATGACAACGCTTCCAATCCTTCTCCGCTACCACCCGCTTCCCGGGATACCGTATTGGAACATGCATAAAAAATAATGAGTTGTATTATACATGTCTCTTTTTTAGTATAAGCGCCACTCTATCATTTGGAAAGGGAAAAAAGGCTCTTCTTTCTTTTTTGAAAGTTTTTGCAGATTCGAAGATGGAGCGCAGTTGGGGAAATTCGCGGATGTTACGCGGATTTTGACACATACCAGTGTTTACCCTTCGATCGTCGGAAGACAGGAGCTTACAGGCTTACTATGAAAAACCGTCCGGTCAAGGCGCCCGGACGGTCATTTGGCGTGTGCACAGCGAGCTCTGTCACGAGATAAGAGTCTTTGGCATGTTCTATTTTCGGCATCCGGCAGGGTCGAATAGAGGCGATTAGCCCCCCTTATTTCAACCCAACTGCCGGGGTTGGACCCTTTTCGCGGATTTTAGCGGTCGCAAACCGCTCACATTCCGTGTCCAAGCGAGTTTTCAGATCAAATAATAGCTACCAACCACCCTTATTTGGTTCTCCTGTCCATATGCGGGGACACCCGATCGAGATCTGTGACGAACGGCCTGCGGCTACTTTTTGCTGTCGGCCTCAATCGTTTTATTCACCGTCTCCTCAGCGATCCGGAGCGCCGTATTCGCATCCTGTACACCCGTAACGACCGATATGAATGCATTGAACAACTGGCCTCCCGCACTCGCATTATATTTCGAAATTTGCATCGGGGGAGCGTTCTTCTCCGCCAGAAACGCCTTTGCGTTCTTACCTTTATAAAGCGCAGAATTTTGACCGAACGCACTTCTTACTTCTTTATTTTTCAACATGCTGACATATTGGCCTTTTTTGGATAATTCGAGCTGGAATTCCGGAGAGGCCAAATACGAAATTACTTCATACGCCGGTTCCTTATGCTTGCTGGTTTGCGACACAAACATATAAAACGGATACGCCTGCGGACCGACCCCCGGGTTTTTCACATCCGTCGGAAATGCCGCGAGATCCCAGTTCATACCCTCCAGTTCCTTCTCCGTATACAAAGCGCTTACGGGCAGCCACATGGCGACAGTCCGATCTTTCATGAACATATTCCCCTGATTGGCCACCTGAAGCTTCGTTTTATCCCATTCCATCCCGGGGAGCTGGTAAAATCGCGTTACATTGTCCAGGAAGCTTTTCCATCCATCCGTGGCCAATGCCGCTTTATTTGTGACCGGGTCGATCATGTTCATCGACTGCGGATTGCGCAGCGCCAAGTGGGAGGCGGAAATTAATGCGCCGTAATACTGCGTGCCTCCGTCTTTAACGGTGAGCCTTTTGGCGGTCTCGTACATCGTGTCCCAGGTCATGCCGTCTTTCGGGTAAGGAACGCCGAACTTGTCGAAAATATCTTTGTTGTAATAAACGCCGGAAGGCACGTCGAATATCGGCAAACCGTAGATTTTCCCATTGCCGATTTGCTTCAATATCTCGATGCTGGCCGGTTCGTATTGATTCAGATCGGTCTTGTATTTTGCAATATAAGGTATGATATCGCTCTGCAGCCCAAGTCTCAGCAGAAAAGCGTCGACGGAGCCGATCGAGATGGCCATAACATCCAGCTGCTCCCCGGTCATGACCAGTTCGTCGATTTGTTTTGTATCTTTGTACGGAATCAACTTGGCCGTGATATGGGGAAATTTTTTGCGGATCTGATCCCCGTAATCCTTCATAAACGTTTCTTCGTTCCCGTAAGGCCAGTAAAACGCTAATGTCACAGGCTCTTTTTGATCCGGTGTCTTTGTCCCGGCTCCTGGAGCCTTCCCTCCTTCGTCCGGATTGCCGCAGGCAGCGGCGGTGCTCAAGGCTGCAAGCAAAACAACGGATCTGATCCTTTTACGTATCTTCATAGCAACGATTCCCCCATTATCTAATTTCCGGTTCAGCATTCTGCACTCCACACCAGAAGTACATTATTTCCCCCTGCAGCGGGAGGGGACAGGAAATGAACGTTCAAATGCGCTGCATCGGCCTCCACATAAGCGATACCCGCTGTTCCGGAATCAGCGGAGGCCGGCGTGACCTGGTAGCTCGACGGGGTCCCCGAAAGTCCGTGCGGGATCGGATAAACCATCGTCACGCCATCCCCGCTGTAAGCCGCTTTGCCGGTTTGGATTTCACTCAGAAGCCCGTATGGCTTGAACACGGGAGTGCTATGAACGGATACATACTCCCATAAAACCGTTCCGTCGGCGGCGATCCCGCTGCTGTGACCCGGCGATGCCGTCCCCGAAACACCGCTTTTGACAGCCCGGTATACTTTGGCATTGGCATTTGTATAAACACCTGCCGGGTAGGATTGATTGGCGGTCCAAGCTGTGCTGGGCGTAAACGTTCCTGCCGCCGTGCATACCCATCCGATTGATGCATTTGCACCCGACGTTCCGGTATTCTGCACACGATCCCCGATAGTCCAAGTGCCGGTTGAAGGTACCGTTGACTGGACAAGCGTCTTCGGGTTAATTCCGAAATTGTCATACTGGTAGCAGTCCACCGCACTCGGAGACACGATAATCGGACGATTCGAGCGGTTGCCGTAAAACACGCAGTCCGACGCCGTCCCCTGGGCATAGGCCATACTGTTCCCCGTCATCACACAGCGATTATTCGTTACTTTAACCAGGTATGTATAACTGATGTTAATAAAATAAGTGGTATTGCCGATATCGTCCCGCAGCTGGTTATTGCTGATTTCGATGTCGCTGATGCGGCTCGCTGCGCTGCCGACAAGGTTTATGCCCGCTTTGTACGTATTGCCCTGGCTGTTGTTGGACAGGATGTTCCCGTCAATCGTAACTTTTGTTACGCCGGGATACACGTAAATGCCAAAGCCTCCGTTATCCTTAATGATATTATTGGCAAGTACAATGTCTCCGGTAGGCAGATTGCCGAAATACGTAATCGAAATGCCGTTGCCCATCGTCGAGCTGGTTGGAACCCCGCCGTCGCCATTTCCGGTACATATGTTGGAGGAAGCTACCACCTGCTTGCCTGAGATCGACAGCCCGGCATACTTATTGTTCGCGAACAAGTTCCCCGTAACGGTCAGATTGACGGTTGCTCCTTCAAAACCGGCTGAGCCGCAAAATTTTGCCGTGGAATCGGTGATGGAGCTATTGTAGGTGTCGCCCATATAATTAAATCCGTTTTCCAGACAGTACTCCGCATAACAGTTCGAAATCCGTATTCCGCTGCATCTTTTATAAAACCCGTTATGAGCGAAGTTCGCCGGAGTCGCGTTGACCAGATTGCCCAGCAAATAGGAACCGTACAATTGTTCCGCCACGCAGTCCGTGCAGCCCGTAAATCCGACAGCTTTGGCCCGCGGCGACTGATAGCGGAACGTCCCGCCTCCGTCCCAATCCCCCGTGAAGCGGATGCCCCGGACCGAACCGTTCGCCACTCCCATAAAGCTGAATACCGTAAACACGTCTCTTCCCGACGAATTCAGATCGTCGATCGAATCGAGATACGACTTCGTTATGCCGATCATATGGATCGTCGGCAAGCCGATCCCTTCGATGTGGATATGATCCGACGTGATGAGCGTTCGCGTGGGCGCTTGAATCGTCGGGCTGACAGCCGGGAACACATAGGTTCCTTCCGGTATTAGCAACCGCCCTCCCCCGTTTAACGATAAGGCGTCGATAGCCGCCTGAAAGGCAGCCGAGTCGTCCGTCACCCCGTCTCCTGCGGCGCCGAAATCTTTGACGCTGATTTGCTCCCGCAGCTTATCCCACGCCGTCCGCTCCGGCTGATTGCCGTCATACTTGTACGTCACGCAATTCGAGCCGATCCCGTCCGGACAACTCCCGCCGCCATAAACCGCACTCCGTACCGAATGCCCGTTTGCGGCCGACGCCAAGCTTCCGTTCCATAGTCCTCCCGCCATCAGAGCCATCCCGCCCGCACCGATCGCCGTCAGCATCTCCCTGCGGCTGACTTTGTTTTCTGTCCCTGCTTCCCGTTCCCCTTTCCGTTCCCCGGCATGCAAAAACGGCTTGCTTTCTTCATCATTCATACGCGTTTCCCCTTTGCCGATCCCGCAGCAGACTCCGATGACCACCGGGCCTGTTTAACGGATTTATTGTCGGTAAGCGCTTACGAATATAAGATAGCATAGCCGATTGTTGTTCTCTCATCATTGCTTGGTGATAATTTCGCCGAATATATCTCTAATTGCGCTCTCGGCACAACTTTTTGAAATGTTCGGGAGTCATCCCGACCATCTTCTTGAAATTCCGCGAGAAATGAGTCGGCTGCTTGAAGCCGACTTCGTAGCAAGCATCCGTCACCGACATTTTGTAGTCGACCAGAAATAGCAGCTTCGCCTGATGGATTCTGCGTTTATTCAAATGTTCAAAAACCGTCGTACCGGTCAATTCCTTAAACAGCTTCACCATGTAGTATTTGCTTAGATGCACGTAGTCGGACAGCTCGTCAAGCGTCAAGTCATTGGCGTAATGCAGCTCGATGTAGTTCAGCAGCTTCCGGACAATTTGTTCCTTCTCTACCGGAATGGCGACTCTTTCCCGCAGCAATTGTTCGCTATGCTCATAAATAATGAGCAGCAAATCGATAAACGAGGCTCTCAGCCGATTGAATTCGATTGAGCTTGGCTGGTTGTAATAACGGTGCATTTGCGAAAATACCATTTCCACTTCCTTTTGGGTCCTCTCCGACAAGCGGCATCGGTAATGAAGCAAGTCCCGGAACGGCTTTAATACATCCACAAGTCTAGGCTGGTTAAGATGCGGCTTCAAAACCGTTTCGTCAAAGCGGACCATCGTGCGGGTACATTTAATTTGCCTTTCCATTAGAGGTCCATGCGAGCTGATCCCGTTCAACACGACCATATCTCCGGGTGTCAGATCAACAACAGTGGTCCCTAATAAATATCGGCATTGACCGGCGTGTACATATAAAATTTCATATTCGGAATGGGTGTGAAAAAAAGAAGACAGAAAGCTTTCATTTCGGTAACTGAATACATCGATTAAAGGGTAGGTTTGGCTCATTCGCTTTCCACCTTTGGTGTAAGATCGGTCATGGGTCAGCTCTGACACTGATATAGAAACAACCTCATCGTACCACAAGAAAACCGCTCGCGTGTTGGCATTTCTGCCGCGCCGCGCGCCAAATTCACATCCAAACGTTACGCTCATCCCCATTCCCTTTGATCTCTTACGAGCTATCTTCTACTTCAAGCCACATCACCTCTCTCACTTTATCACGGTGATAAACTCAAGCGTGCTGATAGTAAGAAAAGTCCTCGCGCTCACTTGACAGTGGCTTGGGGACTTCCCGCTATATCGCTCACGATGCGCCGAGTTTGCAGCTTGTAACCGTCTTTTAAAGAGGTTTTATCGCGTCGATTATAAGCGATACGAAGCCTAATTTCCCGTCCCGGTTCCGGTGATCGAACCGCTTGGACCGGTAGATGAACCCTTTTCTCTCGTCCCATTCTTCATAGTGGAACTCTCCGCTCTCATCGCAATATTCCAGTAGAACGACCTCATAACCGGCACTCTCGAACATCGTGCTTAACGATTTGTAAGTATGTACGATCTTATGACTCGCCGCCGGATGGTCCAGCGGGCCGGGTCCGCCTACCTGCACCAGCTTCTGGTACGTTTCATCCGGAAAATAGCCGTCCGGCACCGCACAACGGATATACCCGCCCGGCTTTAAAAACTCTAGACAAGTTCTCGCCGCTTCGATCCCTTCTTCATAAGACAGATGCTCCCATACATGCTCGGCCAAAACCGCCGACAAGCTGCCCGGCGTGAAAAGCCTGCTCCACTGATCACGCGCCAGCAGATTCAAATCGGCCTCCTGAGTATGCGTCCAGCCGGGGTTGTTGTTTTGCTGCCCGGCACCGATTACCACTCTTTGTTCCATAATGCCCCCTAGATATAGAAAATGCTTGTGCCGCCTGTATTTGGAATCATACGCCGATCCGGGTTGGTAAGTTGCGGCAGATGGCATCATTTAACGGTTTCAAGCGCAACGCCAAATTAATAACTGCAACTTATCATTGAAGCTCAGCGTATGTAAACAAGAGGTACCTTCTCATAAAACAAGCGGGACGGTGTATCGTTGATTCACGAAACTTCTTACGAGCATGAGCCGGAGCTGGAACCATTTATAGCAAGGATGGAGCAATATGCGTTATACGGTTACGAGGAATCGCTATCCTCCCGGCTAAAGGATCAAATCGACCGGTGGGCCGAGCAAGGCCGAGACGATGTGCTGCTCCGGGCGGTCGAACTTACCGAGCTTCGGATCCGGGCCGAGGAGCAAAACTGGAACTTGGTCGGGACGATGCTGAATGTTTTGGAAACGGTGATGGTCCAGGTATCCCCGTCCGCAAGCCTCCTCGCCTCGCTTCAGCAACTGCTGACGGAACGGCGCGGCACGGAATCCGCATTTCCGAGAAATACAAAGCAGCACCATCTCCGTTACTACATAGCCGTACTGGCGGAGGCCCGGCCGCTGCAGGAACTGATGACGATCCTGGAGCACGCAGCCCGGGAAGACAACCATTCGCTGGAGCCGCTTGCTCTGCTGTTGTATGAAGCGGTCGTCCGGCACAACGTGGATCGCCGGAATCCGGTCGTACAGCAGGTGTACAGCCGGATTAAGGAACACGGCCATCCTCTGGCGTGGCTGCCGCTTCATCGAACCGAGCTGGAGCAGGATTTGATGCTCCGTCATTACAACAAAGGCGGCGGAGGGGGATACGGCTCGTCCTTCGGTCCAAAGCGGCGTGCAGACAAAGAGACACGGCGAACGGTGGAACAAGCTGCAGCACGGTCGGCTCCTTCCGCTTCGGCAGCCTACCGATCGGTTCATACACCGGAGGAAGTCGAGCGGCTTCAGACCGCCGTAACGAATTGGCGCGAACATTCAAATGGCAGATCGGAAGCGGCAGTTTTTGACCTGGAGAAGCTTCACTCACCTGTTCATATTACCGAGGAACTGCTGGCATCGCTCGGCCTGTTATGCTTGCACGGCTCAACCGCTTCCCATGTGATACTGAGGTCGATTTTTGCCACTCGCGCGTTCAATCTGCTGTATTCCTCAGCGGCGAATGGCGGAGCTTACAATGACGGGAACTGCAATGCCTACGGCCGGCTGGAGGCATGGAAGTCGTTTGCCGCTTTATGTGGAGCTCCGGTAACCGCAGATGCCAATACGGTCCTACAGCTCGCCGGAAATTGCTCGTGGTGGTATTTCGACGCCCCGACTCCATGGTTCCGGCAGGTCGCGTGGGATATGGGCATCGCCTGCCTCCGGCCTGACGGCCGCACGCTTGCCGTGCTCGCCTCGACCGATACCGATTAGGTCCCGGCTGCCCACCTGTAAATGGCCATAGCGTATAAGCGGGGCAAATGAATGGAACGAATCAACCCGTGACGTTTTGTCCACTACAAATGCACACGAGTCCATGTTATTAAACCTAAAGGCTGGAGACCTATTCGGGTCGCCAGCCTGTCTTCATTCCAGCTACTACCGCCCGATGCAGCGATTCAGCAAGTTCCGGGTGATCCGCTGCACTCGCGGATCGGGGCCCTGGACGCGGCCGAACGTACCTACGGCCGGGATATGCCCTGGCGGGCTGCTGAGCCCTTCCGCCCACCAGATCGTACCGGCGTTGAACACCCAGTTGCCGTGCGGACCCGGATAGATGACGGCCGCGTGTTTTCCGTCCCCTTCGGTGACGGCGCCGGTTCCGATCAGCTCGCTATGGGCGAGCAGCTCCATCCCCTCGATTTCTTTTAGCGGAATGCCGTGATATTCCCAGCCGATCAGCCCCGGGATGCGGTCACCGGCTTTCATGCCCGTCCCTTCGAACACCCAATGGTCGGGCTTCGCCACCGTCCAGTCCCCGTAACCCGGCCCGTAGGAACGGGCGCCCATCAGCTCGTGTTCGTCGGTAAATCGGATCTTCCGGGCAAAGGACCGGAAAGACTCCGCCGAGCCGGGAGACGAATAAGGAATTATTTCATGATACAGCGCGTTCCCGGACAAGAACAGCAGGCTGACCCCCTTGTCCCGCGCAGCCGTCGCATGGTCGTACATCTCCCTTGTCCAATACTCGTCGTGACCGACCGAGATGAACACCCGGCAGTTGTCCAGCAGAGAAGGATCGGCATGCAGATCGAGGTTCGAGCAATACGTCACGTCGTAGCCTTCCGCTTCCAGCCAATAAGCGAGCGGGAATTCCCATAGCAGAAACTCGCCCGAGCCGCTCGACAACGGCGCATCGACGATTTGACAGTATCTCGAGTACGGACGGTCGAAGCCGACCCTTACGTTCGGCCCCTGGTACCACAATTCCGGCGTGCCGTCGTCGTAGATCGAGTTTACTCCCGGCCACTTGTTATACGCTTGCCACGTCAGATCGCTTACTTGAACGAGAACCTCCGTCGCTCTCCGCTGCTTGACGACGAAAATGATATAGCTCTGCGCATAGGGAGGAGCTTGCCGGGTCAGCTTGGCCAAATACACCCCGCTCGCCCAGTCGTCCGGAATGACGATCGTCGTGCACGACGACCAGTCGCACTCCCGGAGCCGCTCCACCGTCTCCATCGGCATCGGCTGCTCCTCTCCCTCAAACGGCCCCAAGTGCAATTGATGCCGTCCACCTTTGCCGTCGTAATACCCCATCCGGTACATGTCCACCGTAAACGGACACTCCGGGTGCACGCTCACCTTCAGCTCGATGCTGTCTCCGGGGTATACGCTCGTACGCGAGGCATACCCTTCGATCGCCGAGGAGCGAAGGCCGCGGATTAGCGTTCCTTGCTGCGTAGGCGTATAATCGAACTTAAATTTCGTGATTTGCCAGTCCAGGGTGCCTGGCTGTGCATTTTCTCGCTGTGTCGGATTCGGCATGCCGCTCACTCCTTCAATCTCAGCCGGATTGACCGGCGACAAATTTAACCGTATACAACTCATTCGAATAGCTCTGGAATCTTCTTCTCACTTAGTTAGTTCAACTGTGGGGCGGAAACTCCTTCACAATTCTTTCGAAAACTCTTAAAAAATCTGAACCGTTTCTTCTACAAAGCCACTATAGAAATGAAAGGCAGGTGATGCTGTGAATTCAAACGGTTATGCCGATGCGAAGGAATATTATTTTGCGCTGCTCCAACAGGAATATTTAGAGAAGCTGGTCTATTACGCCTTGAAGAAAACAGGGAATAAACACGAAGCCGAAGAACTTGCCCAAGATATTGCCGTTCAGGCGGTCATCAGCTTATCCAATGGAAGTGAGCCGTCCGAGTTCGCACATTGGCTGTGGAAACTTGCCAGAAACCGGTATGCGAGATGGGCGGAACGCAAGCATCGCGGTCGTCTAGTTACAGCAATCATTGATGACGAGCAACTGGCTGAATTTGAAGACGGCGGCCCCTCCGTCGAAGATCGTTTGATTCTAAAAGAAAACATCTCTCTATTGAAACGGGAACTCTCTCTCCTGTCCTTCTACTATCGAGAGATCACCATAGCCTACTACATTCGGGGGGAGCGAGTTCAAGACATCGCCTCTAATCTGCAACTGCCCGCAGGTACGATCAAACGAAAGCTGTACGAATCCAGGAAAAATATTAGGGAGGGCATGCAAATGGCGCGGGAAATCGGGCAAAGGAGCTTTCAAGCGGAAAATATTACGTTTACTAAAAGCGGGTCAGACGGAAAAGGCGGCGGACCTTGGCCGTTAATCCAAAGAAAAATTCCTAAAAACATATTGATCGCAGCCTACCGGAATCCGCTAACACTGGAAGAGCTGTGTCTGGAGATGGGCATTTCCATGCCGTATATGGAGGAAGAAGTTCAACTTCTGGCTGACGGAACACTTCTGAAGGAAGTCGAAAAAGGCCGGTACGAGACAGACTTCATTATTGTAGATAAAACGATGCAGTCGGACATATTCCACAAGCTGGCGGAGTCCGGCGAACGATTCAGCCCGGTGCTTCTGGAGCTACTCGATTCCGCTCTCGAACGAATAAGAGCCGTCGGTTTTATCGGCTGTCATCTGGATACAGACGAATTATATTGGACGTTGATCCCCCGGGTCATCGATTTATTGTCCAACCAGGCGGAGCAAGCGAAGCAAGTTCCCAATCAATATACGGCAAGACCGCATCAAGGAAGGTGGGACATCGTCGGGTACGAGGATTGTCAATTGCCCTATAGCACCTTTGTCGGCCATAACGGGAACGGGTCAAAAACTGCGGTCATGTGGGCCTACAAAATCAGGATGGAGAACCTTTGGAACCGTGCCGGAGAACTATTCTCTCATGAAGTCCATATATTGGCCAATGCGATTCAGTCGGGCAAACCTCCGGAGCTGCTCGGGGATTCAGAAAAAGAAGTCATTCGCGATCTCATGGAGAGGGGATTTGTGAAAAAGGGCAGCGGACCGGTCATGCCGACATTCCCCGTATGGACCCGGGAACAACTTCATCAATGGGTGAATATTCTCAAAAAGCGAATGTTTCTACGACGAGCTATACACCATCATGGAAGAGCATTACGACTATATTTATAATAAGATCGGGCAGCATGTGCCCGACCGACTCGTCAATCAGTTGAAATATGTTTCAGGTTCCTATCTGTCCGACTTCCGGATGACCGGATTGCGTTATGCCTTGAAGCATAACCGGATTACCATCCCCGATCCCCTATCAAGCAGCACGATCGCCATGTACATGGAGCTACACGGATTGTTCGCTGACAGCCCCGATGGTCCATGAAAACGGCGTCAGACACCTTCCGTCGTCGTCGAACAGGGTAGGACGAGGCGAGGCGCCATATAAGCCGTGCACCGTGACTTCCCCGCTCAGGCTTCGGCCAAGCCGAAGGAGGATATCGGTCCCGCCGGGCCATTCATACTGTTCGATCGGCACGGAGCCCGCCGCATCTTGAACCGTAATATCCGAGGGATGGCGAGTAGCCGTCCAGTCCCCATGGACGTTAGCGAATCGAAGCAGCAAAGCGTCGTTCGCTTCGCCCTCCGCGGTAAAGCTGACCGGCTCCGGATACCGGTAAGCGGTCGGCGTTCCGTGGATACGTTCCAGAGCCGCATCGGCGAACCGTTCCCCCACCAAGACGTTGCCGGAGGAGGAAATATGAATTTCGTCCGACAGCGGGCAATCGACCGTTACGATCAGCTCCACCTGCTCCTCATGGGCGATACGCCGCTGAATCTCCCGCATCCGGCTCCACTGCGGATCGGGGGCGTCCGGCGCCGTATAAGCGCCAAGCTGAGCCGTGAATACCAGGAGCTCCGTTCCGGACTTACCGGCAGCGGTACGAAATGCCTCCAGCAGAGAACGAAACCGATGCGGATATCGGCCGATGCGGTCGTCGGCAGTCGGGCCCAGCGCGTCCGACTCTCCCTGGTACCATAAGATGCCGGCGATTTCGCCTCCCGCTTTGCGGATCATCTCTTCCATATTGAGCAGCAGCGAGCCGTAGCTGCCGTCCTCCCGCACCCATTGCTCGATCCGGCTTCCCCCGAGAGCGGTCGGAATGAGGCCGACCGGGATGCCGGTACGCGCGAGCAGCCGTTTGCCGGCGGCCGGGTCCGTCTCCGCATCCTGCCAATCGAGCCTGGGCAAAACGGTTGTATTCATGTTTTCATCGACTACCCGGACCTGGATCGTAAAGTCGGCCGCATTCGTCACAAAAGTTCCCGAAACGACGATTTCGCCGAGTCCTTCCCGATTGCGCTGGATGATCTGCCAATCCGACGGACCGGCTGTGATCGTTACTCCGGGACTGCTCATCTCACACGCCTCCCGACTCCCGATCCGCGGATGGCAGAGCACGCATAAACTGCACATACTGCAGGAAAGCAAGCTCCGGCTCCTCCAGGTCCCGGTGCCACCTTTTCTCCCATTCGAACGTATACCACCCGTCGTAACCGCTTTCTTTCAATACCGAATAAATGTCGCGGAACGGAATGTCACCCTCGCCCATAAACCGGTAACGGAATTTCCCCGGTTCGCTCAAGTCCGGCAGCGAATCTTTCCAGTGCGTGTATGCGATGCGGGACCCGAGCGCCTGCCACGTCTTCTCCGGCCGTTCGCCAAGCATCCGGTAAGGGTGATGAACATCCCACAATACGCCGACTGCATCGGGCGACGTCCCCTCCAGCAGGAGCAGCATGTCTTCGCAGCTCGTCCAATCGTCATGCGTCTCGATGATCAGCTTCACGCCCGCCTGACGCAGCACCGGCTCCATCCGCGACAATTGGCCAGCGGCGATGTCCAAAGCTTCCTGCCTGCCCGTCCCGCCAAGCTTGCCGCCAAATGCCCGGATGTAAGGGGTGCCGAACCGCCGGCATAACTCGACGTACCGTTCCAGCTCCTTGAAATTTTGCTCCTCGCGTTCCTTGGACACCAGCGTAATCGAGCTGGAGAAGCAGGTGACGGCAAGCCCCGCCTCCTCCAAACGGCTGATCGTCTCCGCGCAATCGTCTGAGAACGGACGCGCCTCATACACATTCATCTGGTCCTGCAGCCCGCGGAAATCGACTCCGTCGAATCCATACCGTACCGCGCTGGCGATAATTGTCTCCAAGTCCCATTGCGGGCAGCCCAGCGTCGTAAAAGACAGCTTCATCCCAGTTCCTCCCCTATTCCGATCTGGATGTGCGAATTTAGAAAAACCCGCCTGGTCCTTCAGCCGGATCAGGCGGGTTGCTTGTGCTTACTGAACGCCTTTGATCGGCTCAAGCGGTTTGGCATTGCCGTACGTCTGACGAACGCCGTGTCTCGGAGCGGCCCAATTCACCGCATTGGAGATGACTTTCAGGACGTCTTTGTTGTAATAGGTCGGATACGTCTCGTGGCCCGGGCGGAAGTAAAAAACTTTGCCGTTGCCCCGGTGGTACGTGCAGCCGCTGCGGAACACTTCTCCGCCCTCGAACCAGCTGATAAAGACCAGCTCGTCCGGCGCCGGGATGTCAAAATGCTCGCCGTACATTTCCTCATGCTCGATCTCGAAATATTGGCCAAGCCCTTCCGCGATCGGATGCGCCGGATCGACGACCCAGATCCGCTCCTTGTCGCCCTGCTCGCGCCATTTCAGGTCGCAGCTCGTGCCCATCAGCTTTTTGAAAATTTTCGAGAAGTGGCCGGAGTGAAGCACGATAATGCCCATGCCTTGCAGGACGCGGCTATGTACACGGTTGACGATCTCGTCGGACACTTTGCCGTGTGCGCGGTGACCCCACCAGATGAGGACGTCGGTTTCGTTCAGCACTTCTTCGGTCAGCCCGTGCTCCGGCTCTTCCAGCGTCGCCGTACGGATTTGCAAGCCTTCCGCAGCGATTCCGTCGGCGATGGCGCCGTGGATGCCTTTTGGATAAATGCCGGCAATTTTCTCGTTTACTTTCTCGTGCTCATACTCATTCCAGATCGTGACTCGAATCATGTTCACTCAGCTCCCCGAAATTCATCTAATTGGATATGATCCATATAATAAACAGCACAATCATGAGCGTCTGCAAAATCAGCTTAACGATCGTGCTTGAAAGAAAACCGACTAATGCGCCGAGTCCGGCCTTCGTCGCCTGCTTCATATCAGCCCCGGTCAGCAGTTCGCCGATCCATGCCCCGATAAACGGGCCTGCGAGCAAGCCGATACCTGGTATGACGAACGGACCGACAATAATGCCGATCGTGCTCCCGATCACCGACGCCCGGGTTCCGCCGAACTTCTTGACTCCCCAGGCGCTTACGACATAGTCCGCGACCAGGATCGCGATGACGACGGACGTTTGCAGCAGCCAAAACCATACTCCGAATTCTGTGAAGCCGAAAAACAAGCCGTAGACGAAAAATGCCGCATATACCGCAAGCACGCCGGGCAATATCGGAAATATCGCTCCGGCCATCCCGACAACGAACAACACAACGACCAAAACCCAGCCCAAAATATCCACGAATCCAAGGCCTCCCGTTACCGTAAACGCTCCAGATTAGACGAGCACATGCTCTTTAATGATTTTGGCTACGGCGTGCTCGTTGTTGGTTACCGTAACGAGCTTGGCGGCGGCTTTGAGCGCGTCCTGGGCGTTGCCCATCGCTACGCCCAGTCCCGCCTCACGGATCATGGACATGTCGTTCATACTGTCGCCCATCGCCACCACTTCGGACATGTCGATGCCGAGCATATCGCATACTTGGCGAAGCCCGCTCGCCTTGCTGACTCCGATCGGATTGATCTCCAGATTGTGCGGATGCGAATTCGTAATCTCGTATATCCCCTGCTCGTGCAGCCATTCGAGGATGCGTGCCCGGCTGTCGTCGTTTTCGGTGAAAAAGCCGAATTTCAGCCACTGCAGCGAATCGAGGCTTTCCCCGGTCCACGTTTCCTTGTTGAACAGCCCTTCCACCGCGTATGCCCAATACCAGCTGTCGTACCGCTGAGCCAACGCGTGCATCGCCCGGATCTGATCGACGTCCATCAGCGTACGCTTCAGCAGCTCCCGCGGCGCTTTCCACACTTCGCTGCCGTTGACGGCTACGATCGGGCTGTTCAGGTTCAGTTTGTCGCAATACGGATACACGTTCTGAACGCCGCGGCCCGTAGACAGCATAACCATAACGCCTTCCTCAAGCGCCTTGAACATCCATTCGCGATTCTCGTCCGACACCTCGTGCTGACTGTTCAGCAGCGTGCCGTCCATGTCGAGCGCAAGCAATTTGTAACGACCGATACCCATCTGTACGTCCACTCCCTCTGTTCTATAACGATAGCGATCGAGCCGGTTACGAAACCGTTGCGCTTCTTTCGCGGCCGAAGTTCGTCCCTTCCTGCAAATATGTCGAGTGCCACATGCCGAAAATGTATACGGCCCACAGCAGGCGGGCGTAATCCCCTTGACCGCTCTGGTGAAGCTTCATCATCCGCTCCACTTCGGACATCTGAAGCACGTGATCGATGCCCGAGCCGCGAATGCTCTCCAGCAGCTCCGAGCCGCGGGCGCCTTTCAGCCAGTCGCGGAGCGGCACCGGAAAACCGAGCTTCGGACGGTTCAGGATGAAGTCGGGGATAATCCCCTCCATCGCTTTGCGGAATATGTACTTCGTCGTTCCGCCGCCGAGCCGGTACGATTGCGGAACCGTCCGCGCGAACTCGAACAGCTCCTTGTCGAGAAACGGAACCCGCAGCTCCAGCGAATGCGCCATCGTCATTTTGTCGGCTTTCATCAAAATATCGCCGGGCATCCACAGGTTCATATCGATATATTGCATCCGGGAAACCGGATCGAGATGTTTCGTCTTGTCGTAATATTGTCCGGCGACCTGCCAAGGATTCCTGTACGAGTCGAGCAAGCTCCGGTCATACCGGACGAGCCTCGCCTTCGCTTCTTCGCTGTACAGCTTGGCGTTGCCGAGAAACCGCTCCTCCAGCGGGGTCGTGGCGCGCAGCAAATAGTTGCGCCCGGTCAATCCGTTCGGCAGCAGCCGGGCAGCGGCATGCAGCATCCGCTTAAGCGGCAGCGGCAGCCAGGCCAGCGGACGAAGCGAGAGCGGCTCGCGGTAGATCCGGTAACCGCCGAACAGCTCGTCGGCGCCTTCGCCCGACAGGACGACGGTCACATGCTCCCGCGCCAGCTGCGCCACATGGTACAGCGCGATCGCGGAAGGATCGGCAACCGGCTCATCCTGATGCCAGACCGCTCTCGGCACGGAGTCGAAGAAGTCGCGTTCTGTAATAATTTTCGCATGGTGACGGGTTCCGAGCGCCGCAGCCGTTTCTTTGGCAATCACCGTCTCGTTGTTCGGTCCTTCGAATCCTACGGAGAACGTACGAATCGGTTCGATCGCCCGCATATGCGTTGCGATGGCCGTCGAGTCAATGCCGCTGGACAAGAAGCAGCCCCGTTCTACATCGCTGTGCATATGATGGATGACCGAATCTTTCAACCGCGCGCGCAGCTCTTCGACCATCTCGTCGAACGGCCGCTCGACCGGCGCGAACATCGGGTCCCAGTACCGCTTAATCTCCATCCGCCCGTCCGGCGTCACCGTCACCGTATGCGCAGGAGGCAGCTTCAAGATGCCTTCAAACATCGTATTCGGCTCGGGCACGTACTGGAACGTCAAATATTGCAGCAGGCTTTCGTCCCGGAGACGGCGATTGACGCCTTCCGCTTCAAGCAGACTTTTGATCTCCGACGCGAACAGGAAGCTTTTGCCGTCATGGATGTAATAAAACGGCTTGATTCCGAAATGATCCCGTGCGCCGAACAGCTTCTTGCGCCTGCGGTCCCAGATGACGAAGCCGAACATGCCGCGCAGGTGCTGGACGCAATCTTCGCCGTACTCCTCGTACAGATGGACGATTACTTCCGTGTCGGTCTGCGTCCGGAAGCTGTGCCCGCGGGCGAGAAGCTGCTCCCGCAGCGGCTGGTAATTGTAAATCTCGCCGTTAAATACGATCCATACGGACTCGT
Organism: Paenibacillus sp. MAH-35; assembly: GCF_058135425.1. Taxonomy (NCBI): domain Bacteria; kingdom Bacillati; phylum Bacillota; class Bacilli; order Caryophanales; family Paenibacillaceae; genus Paenibacillus; species Paenibacillus sp. MAH-35. The sequence continues at coordinate 39,846 of NZ_JBYUPU010000026.1, read as the reverse complement.
CCTCATTGCAAAGCGGCTGGTGCCCTTCCTTCAAGTCGATGATCGACAGCCGCCGGAAGCCGAGCCCGATGCCCGGGTCGGTCCAGGTTCCCATATCGTCGGGTCCCCGATGGTGGATCACGTCCATCATCGCCTGCAAGGAAGAAGCTTTTATTTCTCTATGATCGAAGTACATCATGCCGGTTATGCCGCACATTAGGTACAATCCTTTCTCTATCGCGATTCAAGCCAGCGGAACGCAGCTTAGGCCGGAGGCGCTACTCCTCTCCAGCTTTGCCCGCTTTCTCGTTTTGCAGACTCGCTCCTCCGTCGGCTTGACCGGACAAGCGTTTTCCGCAACAACTATAGAGTATACCATACCTTAGGCGGTTTTCGTAAAAAGATAGACTTGCTCAAGAGCAAGTTTTAATCGAGACGGATCTCACGGCCGAGCTTGGCCGATTCATAGATCGCGCACAAAATTTTAATCATATCCACGCCCTGCTCCGGCAGGAAAATAGGGTCAGCTTTCCCTTGCACGACATCAATAAAATGGTGAATGTTCGATTTATGGCCGCCGGAATCTTTTGGCAGCTGCGGTATGACGTTGCACAGCGTGCCCTCGATCTCCGTGAACAGCTTCAGGTCGTCGTTAAACAGGCTGAAGCCCGACTTCGTGCCGCGAAGCTCGATAAAACGCCCTTCGTTCTCGATATTGGACGCCCAACTGCATTCGAGCTGCAGTGTAGCTCCGTTATCGAAGCGGATAAACCCGGTCGCCAAATCCTCGACGTCGAACGTACCGCCCGCCTTTTTCTCGCCGAACGCTCCATGCACGGAATCGTTCAGATCGTTGCCCGCAAACTTCGTATACACGGAACCGCTTACTGCAACCGGTTTCGGATTGCCCATAATCCAGATCGCCAGGTCGATCATATGAACGCCGAGATCGATCAGCGGACCACCGCCGGACAGTTCCTTCGTCGTGAACCAGCCGCCTTTGCCGGGAATGCCTCTGCGTCGCACCCATCCACAGCGGCCCGTATAGATTTCGCCCATATGCCCTTTTTCCACATACGTACGCAAGAAATCCGACACCGGGCGGAAACGGTTGTTGCGCATCACCATAAGCACTTTCCCGCTCGCTTTGGCCGCCTCCGCCATCTTGACCGCTTCATCCGGATTGATCGCATCCGGCTTTTCGCAGAATACGTGCTTGCCGGCTTGAAGCGCTGCCACCGATACGACCGAATGGTACAAGTTCGGCGTACAGACGTTGACGACATCGACTTCGTCGCTGGCGATCAAATCGTTGTAATCGGAATAGACTTTGGCAATTCCATGGTCGTCGGCAAGCTTCTGAGCCGCTTCCTGATTCGCGTCGCAGACGGCGACGATTTCCGCATCGGGATGAGAGAGCCATGACGGCAAATGCGCATGTTTAAAAATATTGCCTACCCCTACCACACCTATCCGCAATTTCGACAATTCGGGCACCTTCCCTTGTCCATAGTTTTCCTCGCCTTCCATTATCAACGGTTGCACCATCGATGACAAGACAAAATTTAAAGTGATTGGCGGGGGAGCAGGTTCAGGGACAGGCGAGGCTTGGCGAGTCCGTCCTTCAGTATGGTAAGAGAATTATTATGTTAACTTTCGAAGCGTCACAGCCGCCTGCTATTTCCCGTTCCGGGCTTCGGCAACTAAAAAAAGCTTCTTGTACTTCCACTCGAGGTGCACGATTTGAAAGCCTGCCTGTTGAACAAAAGCGAGCGAGTTGCGATTCAGGTGGCAGCCTCCGCACATTTTCTTCCACGCTGGCGTCAGCCCTTGCTGCACCGCGTTCCATATCGGATGCTCAAGCAGGACGTGTTCGAACAGCAGCAGGGTACCTCCCGGCTTGCAAACCCGGCGGATCTCCGCGAGCGCCGCCAACGGATCGGGGATCGTGCACAGCACCAGCGTGCATACGACCGAATCGAACCGATTCGCTTCAAACGGCAGCCGCTCGGCTCCGGCTTGTACAACTTCAACCGGCACCGCCGATTGCTCGGCGCGTTGCAGCGATCGGGTCAGCATCACCGAATCCGGCTCGATCGCAACGACTTTGTCTGGGCTCCGGTAGAGGGGGAAGTTAATGCCCGTGCCGGAACCGATCTCCAGCACCGTTCCCCGGGCTCGGGCAAGCAGCGATTCGCGTATGGGGTGGAAGCTTTTCGTTTCCAGCGGCTTCATGATGGTGTCGTAGTACCGATTGAATAGTGGGCTCATGGGATCACGGCTTTCTGGGGGATAGTACTTATTGTTTATCTCCATTTGTTTTGAAAAATCTTACTAGCTTCAACCATTGCGCAGTATATTCCCGACGCTCCACTTTTAATGCAGTATGGAATGTTCTCGTAAAGGATGGGGCCGATCCAACTAATATATAAATAAAATTTTCCTTTGTGAAGGATACAATCTGCTAACTTTCTTCAAAATCAATATAAGGGCTGTCTAAAGTCCCTAAAGGAATATTCTCCTCATTATATTGCCGAATGTCTTTGTCTGCATGATCCCACCACGGAAAATCAACTAATATTCCAAATTTTCGGCTGAAATATTTAATGTGAATTCCCATCTTAGGATTAATAAACCAATGTAATATGTATTCTCTTTCCTCTCTAGTACCATACACAATTTTCATTTTAAACACCCTGAATCCCGAGGGAATTAGCCTTCAACAAAGTTATCTTAATATTAATTGAAGTGCAGGTATGAAAAAAAGCTGCCCTCCCGTCTAAACGGACGGAAGAGACAGCTCCTTACTTCTGCCTACTTATTCATAAATCCGACATGCTGCAACATCCTTTTGACCATAACCGCCACCTGAGCCCGCGATGCAGAATCGGCCGGTGCGAAAGTATCTTCGCCTACTCCGTTCATGAGACCCGCACGAAGCACGTCGGCGACAGCTGCTTGTGCCCATACGGATACCGTCTCGCGGTCCGCGAATGCCGATAACGGATCGGTGTTGGCGCTACCGCCTTCCGGTTGTCCTGTCATCTTTAAGGCACGGGAGATCATGAGGGCCATCTGTTCGCGCGTAACCGGCTCGTTGGGGGCGAATCGGTTATTTTCTACACCCGTCACCAGTCCTTTGTCAACGGCTGCCGCTACGGCTCCCGAGAACCAATCACTCCGTTGAACGTCCTCGAAGGTCGACTCTCCGCGTAACGGTTGGGCGATTCCCAGCGAACGTACGAGCAGCGCGGCGAATTCCGCACGCGTAATTTGCTGATCCGGAATGTACTGGCCCGCTGCCGCACCTTTGACGATCAGCTTGGAAGCGAGCAGCTCAATGTCCGCTTGAGCCCAGTGTCCTTCCAAATCGGCAAACGTCATCTTAGGCGTTTGTACGACGGAGTACAGGCTGTTGCCCTGCCGCATCATCCGCACCACGGATTGACCGTTGGCCACTGTAAATACCGCCGGAACAAAGTGAAGCTCATTCGTCACCGGATCGATCCGAACTGCGGTCGCTTCAGAACTGTTCACCGGCTGCCCAAGAGTAAAGGTCCGCGACACGAACGTACTGCCAAAATCGTCGATAGTCTGCTGCTTGCCGCCGTCCTTCGTTGAAATGGTAATGGAGAACTCCACTGGAAGCGTAAGCAGCGTTACCCCCGCTTGCTTCGCTTTTGTCTCCAGCTCTGTAGCCAACGGTTCGCCCACATTCTCGACGGTAATCGTCAAGCGGACGTCTTTCGGGTCGACGCCCAACTGCTTGGCTAGAGCTTGTACGTCAAACAATTGAACCGGCAAATCATAACTTACATTTTTGTAGGCAATCGATAAAACGGCGTTTTCCGTACCACTCGCGGCGCTCACCAGTGCTTCGACAGGTACAACTACCTTCGCATCGACAGACTCTCTCAAGTTGATAACCGCCTTGTTCGAATGGCCGCTTTGGGCTTGCTTAAATACCTCCGCAAGCTTCGCTCCGTCCAGCTCGGCGACCGTATACGCTTTACCGCCAATGGTTTCGGTTTTCGTTTGCGGCGTGTAGCTGCCTTTGTCTACTTTGCTATTGTCAGCGGTTGCCGGACTGCCCATCGGACCGCCGGGGCTACCACCTCCAGGACCGCTGCCGCTTTGCTCGGCTGCATATGCTTTCTCGGTGCGCAAGCTTTCGAGGTGCCCGGATCTTGTAACGGTAACGAATACGCTGCCGGAGCCGGTTCCGAGCTGAGCAATGCTTAACTCGGCGGATGTCCCCGCTGCCGACTTGGAAACTAGCGGTTCGGAGACAGTTGTGTCTCGGTACACCTTCACTACATCTCCGTATACAACCTCGGTCACCGTTACTTTGTCATCCGTACCCGCCCGGTTGTTGACCACCGAGATTTGATCGGCCGTCAGGGCCGGAGTTCTGATTAGGTTAACCGGCTCGGCGGCGTACGTTTTCTCCAAACGGTCGCTTTCGACATACAACTGGTTACTCACCGTAAAGAAAATAGATCCTTCAGTGACTCCGAGCTGTTTTACAGGAATCGTTACTGCATTCTGGAAAGCTATGACCGAAGCTATCGGATAGGGAACGGTTCTGTCGCGATATACTTTAATCTCGTTCCCTGGAATAAGTCCTGTAATCGTTATCGTATCCTCGGTTCCCTGCGGATTGTTGATTACCGTTATTTGTGAATCGCTCAGCATGGCTGAATAATTTCGATCCGTACCCGTTATGGGCATTGTATATGGCTCGCTTTCATGAGTACCGTCCCATGTATAAACCCCAATATACTTTGCATTTGCAGGGATTCGAGTATTCATCGGTATATGGGCGACCGGTGTATAATATCGTCCAAACGACTTTGCGGTCACTATATTCTGTATTTTATTGAGATTCTCATCTAAAAAGTAAGCATTATGCGAATTATTATTTGTTCCCGGACTAACGTATAGACGTCCTCCGATTTCTCCAAGATCGCCGTCTAAATCAAGAAAGGTAACATATGGTGTAGTTATATTTCGGTTGGTGTCGTTGCTCCGTATCGAATCAGCTGAATTATTATCCGAAATAGGAGCCATAAAATTACCGTTCATGTCGATCCATGATTGCTCTTCATATAAATTTACAGACACTATAGTCATATATCGTGTTGACGGCGGAATGTCCCCATACGGGATTGCCATCTCATAGAAGTACTTATTTTCTTTGCTTTTATAGAACTTCTTAGTGGATTCGATCTTCTCCATATTCATATCGAGAAACAACACTTCATAACCGGCTATGGACGTTTCATCGTAACTCGGGACCCAAGAAAGCTTTGGAGATATAAGCCCCCCTGTCGGATTCGTATCGGTAAACCAGATTCGATCTGCTTTTGCGAAAGGAGAATCCCACAACGGCTTGACTTCCCCGGTCTCGCTTTCCCCTTGATCGTTTTTGGCGAATATTCCCAACTTATTGGCTCCATCAGGCACCGGTGTATCGTAGTTGATGCTAACTGTGAAGTCAGTAAGTCCTCCCGGATATATTCGATTTACTTCGAGAATCGGCTTGATACGTTCATCATTTTCATTAAGGAAGTACACGACATATTTGGAGGCGTTACTACTTACCCAGAGTTCAAACCATTGAAGCCTTCCCCCGATTTCGGACGAATCCAAATCCTCATCCACAAAAGTAATTGGTCCATTGAGGGGAATACGCTCCGGTGTTCCACTTCCTCCAATCTGATCAGACACATTCTCTGATAGGATGTTATCAGCGACAAGAAGGTATCTGGGCTTGCCCCAAGACACATCTTCGTCATATGTGCCGTTCTTCCTCTTATATTTAATTTGAAGAAGCGCCGCACCTTCTGGCAGTTCACCTAATGAAAATTTTTGCACTTCCATCGACTTATTGAGCGGTACATCTGCAATTTTGTTGCCAATTACATTTCCGTTTATATCAGCGGGATAAAGCTCCATAACCGAGTGTGCAGGGTTCGGTTCATTCTCATGCCAGGATAATACAAAGTCTGTTTTCCCTCTCATTGGATTTGTGTCAGTGAGTGAAATACCCATAATATAAAGTTGACTGGTAAGCGCACTATCGTTAATCGGTACACTCGCCGCAACTGCGCTTTCACCTAATGCATTTTTAGTATATACCGCTATTCTCGTAGCTCCATCGGGAATAACAGTACGATAGATAATATTATACATCGCCGTGTACTTGTCTAGCTCAGCCAGCGCCGTGCCGATTTTTACACCTTGATCATCCGTATAATAAATGACGTAATTAGTTACATAATAAATATCTTCGGGAAATACCCAGCTTACCGATCCCGAGATAAAGCCTTCCCGACTGTCAACATCGTAAAATTTCAAGTTCGGTACCGGATGCTGCGGAACTTGGTCGGCCACTACTTCCTGCAATAGGGGATCAACAGATGCGTATTTTACCAATTTTTGCTCATCCGTGTAATAAATGAATACGCTCCCTTGGATGATGCAAACTTGCCCCGCTCTTGAAGGTAATGCCGCTGCTATCTTTCCGCTAAAGGTGTTATAGATTAGGTTGTTAGTAAATACATGTTCCGAATTCGCGTGAACAACGTTACTATCAAAACCGCCATACAGAAGAAGATCGGATTCGGCAAATTTAAGTTGTCCGAAATAAACCAAAAGATCATCAATAATCAGTTTCGAATTTGAACTACCGAGGTTCCAAGTCCCAGTAGCAGTAGTTTCACTTCTTTCTAAGTCCACCCTTGTTATATCACGCGACGTCCCAATATAAAGCGTCTTACCGGTCTTATCTAATGCCAGGTCAACGGCTGGCCCCGTCCATCCACTGATCGCAAATGCCTCGTCATGAGCGGTTACCATGTCGACAACTCGCAGCTCCGGCGTGTCCGGACTCGCATAATAGATTTTGCCGTTCACGGTTTCTAATGCAGCCGGAGAGTGGGACAGATTATATTCGTATACCGCTCCGGTAACCGTTCCGGCGTTCGTATCGACAGCTGCGATTTTGTTCGAGCCCTCCAGAGCCACGTATACTTTTCCATTATCGTAACTTATATCGCTCGGCGCCAAGCCGATATCAAATGAGTACACTACGGATAAAACAGTCGTGTCGATGGAGTAGAACTGGTTATTCGGCTTGGAAATCGCATAAATATATTTCCCGTCCGCGCTGGGAAGCCATCCTGTAATTTCATCCTGAAAATCAAGGCTTGTCCCGGTTGGCGATCCGCCCGTAGAACCGTCGGCATATACAGCCGTACTCCACAGTGGGACTGTAAAAACAGACAATAGATAGCAAATAACAAGCAGCACAGAGCATTTTCGCTTAACGGATCGTTCAAAGTACGAATGTGATCTCATGTTATCCTCCAAACTTTCTCAGGTAATGGCATAAAGTGTATTTAAATTGATAGCACTTACACTATGTCCTCCTATCTTTATTTATGGATATATTTACCTCAATTAGTATAACTCATGATTTTCGCAAATAATGTCGAATTTAGTAGATTAATATCTGTTCCTAAGGAAAAAGTATCAAATATTGGATAAAAACCGACCAACATCGTTCCCTTGACCTACCTACGGCTTCTACATCCCGCAATTCCTTCCGTCCCTTCTTTCCATCCGGAAGTCCCACTTCCTCTAATCCAGCCGCACCCGCTCCCGGAGCAAGATACCGGAAGCATTATTTCCGCTATTGCCAGAAAATCCTCTGCCAAAGTCCCATTTTACGTGAATAACGGCAGTAAAACTTCCGGTAAACACCGTTTCATCGCCCTGTTAGACGAATAGCGGAACTGTTTCTTCCGCTAACAACCAGCGCCAAACTCGCCGCCCTTCCCCGAACCGGCCAGACCAGACCGCCGACTCGAACACTCCAGCCCCCCCAAAACAAAGGGGCGCTCTCAAAAGTTACCTTGCTACTATTTTTGAGCCTACTGAGAAACCGGTTTTCCGCAATCAACAAAAAGAACCCCAGCCTCCACTCTACTGTGGAATTTGAGGTCCTCCATATAGAAATAGGAAGTTCTCACCCATGTCATGCGAACACTCTGGCGACTTCCACCGATGGTTATATCTAGCTTAGCTAGCCGCGCAGCACGCAGGACACAAAAAAACGCCTGCTATAAACAGGCGTTTCCGATTTACAAACTATCCGCGCTCAGCATTGCATACGCCGCGCCATTACCGCAATGCCAACTCCCTACCGTCCCGCCGCCGCTTCGTTCGGATCGCCCACCGGCACGCCGGTCAAGCCGATGGCGCTGTCGTAGGCGTCGAACATTTTGCGCGCGATCGGGGCGGCGCCGCGTCCGCCGAAGCGGCCTTCGGGGACGACGACAGCGACGGCCAGCTTCGGCTTGTCTGCTGGCGCGTAAGCGATAAAGACCGCATTGTCGACGGTGTCGCCGCCGACCGATTGGGTCGACGTCCCGGTTTTGATCGCCACCCGGTACGGGAAGTCGCTGAAGCCTTCGGCTTTGACGAGTTCCATACCTCGCTGGATGACGTCCCAATGCTCCTTCGCGAACGTTTCCTGGTTCAGCACTTCTTTCTGAAACTCCTGAACGGTCTGATCGTCAAAGGTGGTGATCTTCTCGACAAACTGCGGCTTCAACCGGGTCCCCCGGTTGGCCAGCATTGAGGTGAACTGCGCCAGCTGCAAGGTCGTATATTTCCCCAGCTGTCCCCAGGTGGCGCGGACGAGCGCCGCTTGCGGGCTATATTTTTTGGCGGTGTCCAGGTAGTCCTTCAACCCGACCGACTCGCCCGGCAACCCGCTGCCGGTGGAGACACCCAGCCCGAACTTCTCCATATACGTATCCCACACCTTGACCGCATCGGTATTCGGGCGGAAATAGAGACGGTTCCCGATCATCGCCATGTACGTATTGGAGGAATGCTGAATCGCCTGGTACGCGGTGATCGGTCCGAACCGCTTGGAGTCGGAGTTGGTCAGCCGTTCTTTATTGTCTTTGCCGAAATAAAACACGCCGGTATCCTCGTAAATTTCATTGGCTGTCACGAGTCCTTCATTCAGCCCCATCAATACGGTAAGCGGCTTAATCGTCGAACCCAGATACACGAGCGAGGTCGGATGCTTGTTCAGCTCTTTCTGGTCCGCGTAAGGCGGGCGCACTTCGCTGATCGTGCCGTTCCGTACAAAAAAATGGTTCGCTTCATAGTAGTCCGGCTTCATGCCCCCATACCACTGGTTCGGATCGTAATCCGGGTAACTCGCCATCGCGACGACCTTACCCGTATCGACCTCCATCGCCACCGCATACCCTGTAATCGCATTGGGCGCATAGGTCCACGAATCCCGCGCGGGACTGCGAATGTATTTCAAATGATCCTGGATCGCTTGCTGCGTAGCGAGCTGGACCTCACTGTCGATCGTCAAAAACAGGTTATGCCCTTTATCCGGCTTCGTCAGCGATACCGGTCCGACGATTTTGCCCATCGCGTCGACCGGATAGCTTTTCACCCCGTTTTTGCCACGCAGCTCCTCCTGGTACATCAGCTCGATCCCGTCGAACCCGACATACTCGTTATCCAAATATTTTTCCGTCGGATCGGTCGATTTCGCCTTTTCCCGGTAAAAACTCAACCCGTTCGTCGGATTGCGCGCCGCGGAAAACTTCTTCAAATACCCGACCAATTGGACCGCAATCCGCTTATCGTTATATTGCCGGATGCTCTCCTCCTGAATGTCGATGCCCTTGAAGTTGTCCCGGTTCCAGGAGAAGTAGGCGATCTCCTCCTCCGTCAGCCCGTCTTTGATTTTCCGCGGGACGGAGTAATAACTCGGGTCCTTCGTTTTGTTCAGGTTGAGGTCGTATCCGACATCCATCATCGTGATGATTTCTTCGGCGGTGGGCTGCACGACCGTTTTGGAGCCGTACAGCTGGAACGCTTCGGCCAGGTGCCTGGCCAGCGCCACAACCTCTTCGCGGTTTTTATTACCGGGCTCGACCGTATAATACAGCGATTGTGTCGATATCGATACGGCGAGCGGATAGTTGTTCCGGTCGAAAATATTGCCGCGGATCGGCGGGATCGCATGAGGCGTATTCGTGTGACGTTCCTTCTCCTCCGCGTATTTCTCGCCCTCCACAACCTGCAGCAGCGCTAAGCGGAAAATTAAGACGGAAAACAATAGAAAGATGCAAAAGAAAAAAAAGTTAGTGCGAAACATAAAGTGGCGGCGTATCGTCAACTGCTTCTTATCCAGATCTTCGCTATTCACGGTAATTGCAGAGCTCCTTGACAGATTTCTTGTATATGAATTGGACGAATGACAGGCCGATTCGGTTCGATCGGCGGCGCTAGCCAAAAAAAAGCAATCCCCGCACATCGGCATCGGGAATTGCGATTACGGATTACGGTTATTTCGGCCTACTGGCCGGCATTCGGGTTAGGCGTTCCGGTCAGGCCGATGGAATGGTCGTAGGCATCGAATATTTTCCTTGCAATCGGCGCCGCTCCATAAGAACCGAAGCCGCCTTCCGGTACGACGACCGCAATCGCCAGCTTGGGCTTCTCGGCTGGAGCATAAGCGATAAACACCGCGTTATCGACGTCCTTGCCGGCGACGCTTTGGGTGGACGTTCCGGTTTTGGTGGCCACCGTGTGCGGAAACCCGTCGAAGCCCTGCTTATTGACCTGCTCCATTCCCCTCTGGATCGTATTCCAATATTCTATCGGATATTGAACCTCGTTCAGCACCTCGGGTTCCGGTTTTCTGACAAGCTGGCCGTCGAACGTTTCGAACTTATCGACAAATTGCGGCTTCATCCGCTTCCCGCGATTAGCGAGCATCGCCGTAAATTGAGCGAGCTGGAGCGTCGTATATTTCCCCATCTGCCCCCACGCGGCACGGGCGAGCGCAGATTGCGAGCTCGCTTTTTGAGCCTCGGTTTTGTATTCGGCCACGCCGGCCGTCTCCCCGAGCAGCCCGCTTCCGGTCAAGACGCCGAGACCGAACTGCTTCATATAGCTGTCCCAGACGTCCAATCCGCCAGGGCGCGAGTATAAACGGAGGCCGATCATATCGATCATGTACGTATTCGACGAACGGGCGATAGCGGTCACGGCATTCAGCGGCCCCCAAGCTCTTCCGTCGGAGTTGCTGATCGTCGTCTTGTCCTTGCCGAACGAGGTGGATCCTCTGTCGTTGTAAATTTCGCCTGCGGTGATTAGCTTCTCCTGCAAACCCAACAGCACGGTTAAGGGCTTGATCGTGGAGCCGAGATAAACGAGCGAGGAAGGATGCTTCGCGCGGTCCTTCGGATTCGGCCAATTAGCCGGAACGTCGGAGATCGTCCCGTTGCGGTAGTACAGCAAAATGCTGTTCCATTCTTCATCCGTCAACCCGCCGTACCAAAGGCTCGGATCGTAATCGGGCATGCTGGCCATCGCGACGACATTGCCGGTATCGACCTCCATCGCCACTGCATAACCGGTCGTTGCATATGGGGCGTAGGTGTAGCGGTCCCTGCCCGGACTTTTAATGTAGTCAATATGGGAGAGGATCGCCTCTTGGGCCGTCAACTGCACATCCTTGTCGATCGTCAAATACAAGTTTAGCCCTTTTTCCGGCCGCGTCAGCTTGACCGGTCCGACGATTTTCCCTTCGGCGTTCACCGGGTACGTTTTCACCCCGTTTTTGCCGCGCAGCTCCTCCTGGTACATGTACTCGATGCCGTCGAAGCCGACGTATTCGTTGTCGAGATATTTCTCGGTCGGGTCGGTCGACTTCGCTTTCTCCTGATAAAACTTCAGCCCGTTCGTATTGCGCGCCCCGGAAAACTGCTTCAAATACCCGGTCAGCTGGACGGCAATCCGCCGCTTGTCTTCATATTGACGGATGCTTTCCTCCTGAATGTCGATTCCTTTAAAATCGTCCCGGTGCCAGGAGAAAAACGCAACCTCTTGTTGCGAAAGATCACCTTTGATTTTTCTTGGTACGGAGTAAAAGCTTGCATCCTTCGTTTTGTTTTTGTTCAAATCATAGCCGACATCCATCAGCTTAATAATCTCTTCGGCCTTCAGCGTCGTGTCCCCGTTTAAAGCGAAAGCCTGCTCCAGATTTCGGGCCAGCTCGATAACCGCATCTTTATTCCGGTTGCTGGAATCGACCGTGTAATACAGCGATTGCGTCGATACCGACGTAGCGATCGGATGGCTGTCTCTTGTAAAAATATTGCCGCGGATCGGCGGGATCGCATGGGACGTAATCGTCCGATTCAATTCCTCCTCGGAATACCGCTTCCCCTCCACAAATTGAAGCAGCGCCAGCCGAACGATCAAGATCGAGAACAACAAAAACGTACAAAAAAACAATAAATTCAGCCGGAGCGAAAAGTGCCGGCGCTTGATCAGCTCTTTTTTGGCGGGATCTTCCATATCCATGGAGGTCGTTCACTCCTTACACGAGTTCGCGCAGCGAGAGAATTCCGTCTCCGGTCATGTAGCCGTAACGTTTGATCTTGACTGCGCGGATGCCGACTTGGTTCGGCGCCCATATATCGTTTTTGTCGTGGTCCCCGACGTACAGCACATCCTCCGGAAGGAGGCCGGACTGTTCGAGAGCCAGACGGAAAATAGCCGGATTCGGTTTCTCCAGACCCACCTCAGTGGACACGATAACCGGATCGAAATAATGCAAAATCCCTTTATGACGCAAAATGGAAGTAAGCGTGGGAGCGAAGTTCGAAATAATGCCCAGCCGGAAACCCGAGGCGCGAAGACGCTCCATCGTCTCCGTCACATCGTCGAACAGCTCGTATTGCTCGGGGGAAGTAAACAGATCGTACAGCTCGTGGCTCCAGCCGTGAATGATCTCTTCCTCGCCCGGCTCGCTTGTTGCTCCAAGCCGGTTCAATATATGCGTGTAGATGCCGACCCAGAACGCCCGGTCCGATTCCGGGGAGCACACCTCTGTGCCGTCCGATACTTTCCCGTAATAAAACGTCCGGAACGCTTCGTCAAACAGTTCTCCGATCTGTTCCTTCTCCCGGTGAAAGTCTCTCTCGGCCAAATAGCGGTGCATCGTCTCCTGCGCGCCGGGAATCGTGATAAGCGTGTCGCCTACATCAAAAAAAACAGCCTTGAAGCCGTTTAGAGTAAGAGTTGTCGTCATGCTGGTCTCCTTGCTGAATAAGGTGAAATAAGGGTTTGATCACCTCCATAGTGTACCATAATCCGGAGCTTCAATGCCAAAGAGTTACAGCCGCGAACGGGATAAATTTCTGTCAAATCCTTTCGGATAAAACCGGGGATCGCCAAACAAAAAAACGGCACCCTCAGGCACCGGCTTCCGCGTCAAGCGTCGCGTATATGCGTTTTGTCGAACCCCTGCGGATTGAACCAGTTGCCGCCGCTCGACACCCAGGTCGAATCCAGCGGAACCCATTCGTTGTTCTCGGCCAGAAACACCTCGTTCCAGGCATGCGGACCGTAGCCGCCCCGCCCGTCGGATCCGAGCCCGGTCACCACCTTGACGTCCAATCCGACCGCCCGGGCCATGACCGCATACAACCGCGAATAATCGATACATACGCCCAGCTTTGTTGCGAACGTATCCTCCGGCGTCTGCTCTTTCCAGATCCGCTTCTGTTCGTACTGCTCGACCTTGTCGTAGTCGTACTGGACCCGGGTGCCCACCCACTGGTAGAGCGCTCTCGCCTTCGCTTCGTCGGTTTCCTTGCCCGCGGTGATCTGCTTGGCCGCTTCGGCGATGTCGCTTGGAATCCGGGCGTCGATGACCTCGTATTTGCGCTGCAAAATTTGGCTGAATTCCTGCTCGACCGCCTTGGCGAATACCGGAAGCCGCTGCTGCAGCAGCTCCCCGCCCGCCGGCTCGACTACCCGGGCCGCTCCTTCGGCGTACAACGTCGAGGCTTGTACGTATCGGGTAAAGGGCGACTCCGGAAACAGCGCCGTATAGACGAACAGGCACGCGATAACCAGCAGCGCCCGTCCGCAGCCGATTAACGTGCCGATCGCTCCGCCTACTCCGCTGCTCATCCATGACCGTCCGGTCCCGCCCGCGGGAGATTTGCCCATCAGCCCCGTACCATAGGCGATAAACAGCCAGAGCCGGAGCAGGATCGCTTTGCACACCGTATAGGCAAGCACGAACACCGTGCCGACCCGCAGCAGCGGGAAATCGCGAATTCCCGTAACGAACGTGTAGTACATCTGGCGGAACAGGCCGAGCTCTTCATCCGGATAAACGATCTGCCTCGACTTGAGCCACTCTTCCACAACCGGCGACAACGCGGCCGCAAGCTTCCATGCCACGATCACGCTGACGACCGTAGCCGCTCCCTCGGCCGCGAATTGCATGAACCGCTGAGCGGAGCCGGTTGCTCCGCGTGTCGCTCCTTGCAGAACCGATACTAGTACAATAATGATAAGGACAACCGTAACCAGGTTAACGGGAAACATTGGCTGAAGCCATTCGATACCGCCCATTCGTGATCCCCCCTCCGTTCCAGCATGAACGGAAACGGAACCGTTTAACCGTTCTTCTTCGCGGTTTCAATTACTTTTTTCAACGTTTCGTCAAGCGAAACTTCGGCGGACACTCCGGCTACTGTGATTTTCACTTTGTCCGCTCCCGTCTTTCCTTCAAGCTTGATGCTGCCTGATGTAATCGTATACGTGCCGTCCCCGTTATCCTTGTAAGTGGCGTCCTTGCCGGCCAGCCCCTGGACGGCCTTCTCCTTTAATTCCCCGACCGCCTCTTTGGCGGCCGTCGCGACGTTTTGCCCCAGATCTTTCAGCTCGTCCGTATAGGTGACGCCATAGTAAAACAGACCGGCCACGATCGCAGCCACGATGACCCATTTGATCAGCGTTTTAACAATTTTAATCACGACGAACAGTACGACCAGGGCGATAACGACAACGAGCCACCGATCCTGCAAAAATGCAACAAGCTGCTCCATCCTAAGTTCATCCTTTCGACAACGGGATAATCTGATCCATATATACGATATTTAGATTATCACACAACAAGCTTGAATCAAACTGCAACATAACGCGAAATTCAAGCCCGGACAGGCCGATTTCGCCTAATCTTCCCCCTTTAGGCATAACCGGCGGCCCTAAGACGTACAAGTTATGGATAAGAGACAAGCGAAGAGGAGGATTGAGATGAAAACCGCTTTATGGCTGTACCTGTTCATGTTCGTCGCTTTTTTTGATCTGCATGCCCAGTATCCGATCCTGACACCGTTCGCCATATCGCTCGGAGCCGCTCCGACTTTCATCGGCTGGATGATGGGCATGTATTCACTAACCCACCTCCCCGGCAACCTGCTCGCCGGTTACTGGGTGGACCGGTACGGCAGCAAATGGTTTATCGCCATCAGCCTGGTCTGTGCCGGAATGCTGCTGCTCGTGCAGTCTTATGTCGCCGATCCGTGGCAGCTGCTGGCGATCCGTTCGGTCAGCGGGTTCGTCCTCGCCTTTCTGTCCCCGGCCTGTCTGGCGATGCTCGCCAAGCTGGGGCGCTCCAGAACGCACCAGGGGAAGCTGATGGCGGGCAACGGTCTGGTGCACACGCTGGCCTCGGTCGTCTCGCCCGCCGCCGGCGCCTTTCTTGTCGCAGAGGTCGGCTTTACGACGGCATTCTCCGTGCTTGGCTGGGCGCTGATCGCTGTCGGCGGCGTGGCGGCGTTTTTTATTCGCGAACCGAAGACGGCCGCAGCGCTCTCAGACGGCTCCCCGGTGCATCATCACCATGGCGCGGTCCCGGCGCCGGAAGCCTCCCTGCCGCCCGTGCCCGATTCGGTCAAACGGATTCCGTGGCTGTTCTACGGAGTGCCACTCGCGCTGGCTTGCTCCCAAGGCATCCTGTTTTTCGAGCTGCCGCTGCTGCAATCTTCCCAGCAATCGCTGTTAACGTCCGGACTGCTGTTTTCGATGGTCAGCCTGGGCGCTTTATTGACGCTCAGCCTGATGTTCCTTCACCGGTATTCCCCCTTCGTCCGGGCGGCGGCGGGCTCGTTCGCGCTGGCTTTAACGTTTTTCGGGCTTGCCGTCGAATGGCCGCTGCCGCTGACGGTGTCGCTTTTTATGATCGGCATGGCGAAAGGCGTCATCTTCCCGGCGACGGCCGCGCTGCTGGCCAGCTTGTCGAGCGCCAGCCGTTACGGCCGGGTGTTCTCCCTGTTGTCGATCTCCTCGTCGATCGGCGCCTTTATCGGCCCGATCACAGCGGGACAGTTCCGGCACGCCGTATCCCCCTATTTTATCGCCTTTCTCGGCCTGATGCTCGCTCTGGTCCTTCTCACTCCGGGGAAATTCCGCTCTACGCCGGATGCACCTCCCGTAGCGGATTGAAACGCAAGCCTTGGGTAACCGCGCAAGGCCGATGCCCATTTTATCCGGGCTGGGTGTTTGCACAGGCGATTGGCCCGCCTTGGTAATACGATGTATTGTCAAATGACAAATCATTAGTTACCGAGAAGGAGTGAATGATAGATGTCTAATTGCGGCCCTGGTGTTGGCGGCGTGTTTACCTCTACGGGAATCATTCTGGTACTGTATATTTTGCTGGTAATCATCCTTTGTTCCAGCTGGATCTGACCGCTGCGAACCCTGAAGCCGCCGCGATATCGCGGCGGCTTTCATTTATTCAGGCGAACCGCAGCACCGGGCGATAACCTTTAACACCATTAACCAATATCACCTCCTACCGGTATCCCTTCGACATTTCCCGGGAAATCCGCGCCTGCTCCGACTTGTTTGTCGGATCACGGATTGGCTATACTGGTGGAAACGACATCTCTTCCCAACGTCGAAACCGGAGGTGCCTAATGACCGTCGCGATCATCGTAGAAGGTAAAAACGACAAAAGCCGCTTGCGCAGACTGCTTTCCGACGAAATCCGGATCGTATGCACCAACGGCACGCTAAGCAGCGACAAACTCGAGCGGATCAAAAAAACGATCGGAACGCGCGACGTATACCTGTTTACAGACAACGACTCCTCGGGCAAACGAATACGCGGCTTATTGCGTGACGCCTTCCCCGATGCCGAGCAGATCTATACTCGCAAAGGGTATGCCGGCGTCGAGGGCACGCCTGACGAGTACATTATCCAGCAGCTCGAGAAAGCCGGGTTGGACGAATATATCCGCTATCCGGATCTCCCTGCAGCGCCGTAAAGAAAATCTGTCCGGTAAAACATCCGGACAGTGCTTTGATGTGCAAAACCGTTCTTATCCGGTGCTCCTCTCCCCGCATTTGAACCATTCTGTACTAACTAAAACAGACCCTCTCCGCCCTGACGGACGAATGGGTCTGTTACAGATCATATCGGCTTGTGTAGCCTTGGGTCAACCTACAAACTGCAGCAAATAAATGACAAACGTCACAGTGAAAATACTGAAGACGGTCGAAGAAAATACGGCTTGGGACGAAAACTCCGGCTCGTTGTCGAACTCCACCGCAAGCAGTACGCTGCTGAGTGAGGTCGGAACCGCGCATGACAAGATCAGCGCTTTCGCCATATCGCCCTCGAATCCGAACGCCCAGACAATCAGGAAACCGAGCAGCGGCCCGGCGCAGAGCCGCAGGAAATTCGAGATCGCCACATCCTTCAGCTTCAGCTGCCACTTCATGCTGCCCAGCTGCACGCCCAGCGTCGTGAGAGCGGTAGCAATAAATCCTTTGGCAATATAATCAATCGAGATATACAGCGGCTGCGGCACCGGAATGTGAAAACCGCGCATAATCAGCGCGATCGGAATCACATAAATAACCGGCATCGACAAAATCGTCTTCAGCGTATCCTTCAGCTTCTGTCTATGCGCGTTGACCGCATATACTCCGTACGTATTCGGAATCAGGCTCTGCATCATCATAATGATGATCTGGATGGAGAGCGTGAACGGATCGCCTACGAATACGAGCTGATTAAGCGGGATTGCATAATTGGCGCTGTTATAGAAAATAACGCTGTTGCGCATCGCGCTGCGCATGCCGCCCTTGTAGCCGCGAATACGCATAACAATCTCCACCAGGCCGAACGACGCGAAGAAAAACACGAAAAAGAACAGCAGCACCTGCGACATCACTTTAAAGGAAAGCTGCGATTCGTATAGCATCTGGAACATGATTGCCGGAGAAAACAAGTAAAAGTTAAGCTTGGACAACGTCTTGATGTCGAGCTGAAACGATTTCTGCAAAATAACCCCGAGTGCGATGAGCAAGCTCAGCGGCACAACGTTGTTCAGCAGAATATATACGAAGTATGACACGGCCTTCGGTACCTTCTCTCCGCTATTCTTTGGCCAGCTTCTTCACTTCTTCGGCTACGAGCCGATAGCTCAAATCACCGTTTGTCGCAACAAAATATTTACGGATATTGCCGGCCCGGTCGACCAGAGCGACTGAGTTCGTATGCGCGAACGTTCCGTCCTTGCCGGCTAATACGCTGACTCCGTATTGTTTGGCCAGGTCGGTGATCTTCTTCGTATCTCCCCGCAAAAACTTCCAGCCGTTCGGGTCCGCCTCGAATCGGGCCGAATACGTTTTCAACTGCTCGACCGTATCTTTGTCCGGATCGAAGCTGATCGAATAGATGACCGCATCCGATCCGAGCAGACTGCTCTTCTGCAGCTCCTGCTGCACTTTCGACAGCTCATAGGTGGTCGGCTGGCAGACGTCCGGACACGAAGACCAGAAAAAGTAAACAAGCCGCACTTTGCCGTCATCGTCCTTCAAACCGGTCATTTGCCCGCTCGTATGTTCCAGTTGAAAGTCGGCCGCTTGCTTAATAACCGGCAGCTTGTCCCCCTTTTGCGAATTGTACGCCCAGCCCGCTCCCGCTGCCGCTATCACTGCGATCACGAGCAGCTTAAACCAATGTTTTTGTACAAATGCCATGAATTAGGCCCTCCTTTGTCCTGCCAAACAAGAATCGTTGAAATGCGATTTGCTTCATTCCCAAAAAAAGAACAAGCCATGAAGACTTGTTCCGGTTATCCGCGCCGTATGCCGTAATAGCGGATCGTATCTACAATTCGGCCGGGCCGGGCTTGGGCTTAGGCGTGGATCGTATCGATGATCATCACGATGAACAAAATCGGCAAGTAGTTGATCGAGAACACAAACATCTTCTTCGCCCAATTGTCGTCTTCATTCGTCTTGAATCCGGCCAGTCCGATAAACGTCCAGACAAGACCGAGCACGATCGCCGCGACCAAATAAATCTCACCGACGTATCCGTATGCGTACAAAAGCAAAGATACGGGTACGAGCATAACAAGGAAACGAAGCATATGCATCTTGGTCAGCTCGTTGCCGTGCACAACCGGCAGCAGCGGGAATCCCGCAGCCCGGTATTCTTCCTTGCGGCGAATGCCCAGCGCCCAGAAGTGCGGCGGCTGCCAGAAAAACAAAATGCCGAACAAAATCCACGCGCCCATATCCATAACACCGGTAATCGCACAATATCCGATAACGGGAGGCATCGATCCGGAGATCGCGCCGATCGTCGTGCTAAGCGTCGAAGTCCGCTTCAGCCACATCGTATATATAAAGACGTATACGATCAGGCCGACCGCTCCAAGCAGCGCTGTAAGCGGGTTGGTACCGAAATACAGGACCGCCAGTCCGGCTGCTCCGAGAAAAATGCCGTACCCTAATACGATATTCGGGGAAATGATGCCCGTCGGCAGCGCACGCTTGCGTGTACGGGTCATCTTCTGATCCAGATCCCGATCCCAGTAGTTATTAAGCACACAGCCGGAAGCCATAACGAGCAGCGCTCCAAGTACCGCGTAGAGAAGCAGCGACAGACGGAAAGATTCTCCCGAGCTGCCCAACGCGACCCAATATCCGCCGAATACCGTGATTGTATTCGAGAACAGGATGCCGGGCTTGGTGAGCTCCACGAAAATTTTCCAAGTCGGAATCCGGGCTGCCGACTGCTCTTCCTCAGTATCTGCGGCTGCTGCTGTGGCCGAATCTATACGGCTTTGTTTGTCCACAATGTAAGCCTCCTGAACGATTCCTTCAGCGCCCTCGGCGCCGTACTCACCTTATCATAGCAACACGTGCCGGATTTGACAACAAACGCAGTTTGGTTTTCATAATTTTGTCGATTCTAATGTCACCTTTCCGGCATCCGCCCATACACTATAGAGTAGGTTTTAGCCCATACCCGATTCGTTACATTATTCCCCAAATCGCGCTTCAAGCATTACAAAAAAATTGAACGAATTCGTTCAAGGAGGAATGCGATCATGATGAACATGAATCCTTACCAAACGGGCGCAGGCGCGCCGAAAATGTCTTTCCCGTCCATGCCGCAATCCGGCTCCGGCATGCCTTCGTACGGAAGCGGAATGATGCCGCAACCCGGCACGGGCTTCCCGTCCTATGGACCGAGTCCGATGCCGCCGGTTACGACAGGAGGCACAATTCCCGGAATGCCGGGTCCGTCTCCGATGCTGCCGGCCGAGGAGTCGTTCGTCGAGAATATTCTCCGGCTCAATCTGGGCAAAACAGGCACATTTTACATGACGTATGAGAACAACAGCGAGTGGAACGCCAAAATATTCCGCGGCGTCATCGAAGCGGCCGGACGCGATCATATCATCATCAGCGATCCGAAAACAGGCATGCGTTACTTGCTGTTGATGGTCAATCTGGACTATGTAACGTTTAACGAAGAGCTCAACTACACATATCCGTTCCGGTAATCACGTCCGGACGGAAGCATGCCTTCGGATGTACAGATCCATTTAGCGGCTTTTTCCGCCGCAACCGGAGGGCCCCCCGTTCTAAGCGGGCATGGGCCGCTCCACATTTCCTATACCAAAAAGCGATACGCTCCTGGAGGCCTTCCGAACGAATCGGGGGAAACCGGCCTCGGACCGTATCGCTTTTCTTCCTTAATATAGGACGACCGATTGGACCTAACCGTCAGACGGCCGACGAGGCCGGCACTTTATCGTAGCTGAATACGACGCCGAGCTGGCTGCCGGGATCGAGCATCAACTGCTCGTACACGCCGGCCGCATCGTCTACAGACACGCACGACGTAATCAACGAACCGACGGCAACGCGCCCTTCGGACAGCATCCGGATATATTCGCCCATGTTGCGTCCTTCCGTCCACCGTACATAACCGATCGGGTAATCGACTCCGCCCCGCTCGTAGACGGCATCGTAGCGGCCCGGACCGCCCGCCCGGGAGATGACCACCTGGGCTTCCTTGCTGAACAGCTTATTGCGGCTGAACTCGGTTTTGACGTCGCCGACGATGACGATCTTCCCCCGATCCCGCAGCCACTCAAGCGCCTGATCGATCAAGCCCCCCGCCTTGCCGCCCGCACAGATGAACACGGCGTCCGCTCCGGCTCCATCGGAACGGTCGCGAATCGCTTCCGCCAGTTCCGCTCCATTCACGCATGCGGTGCCGGCTCCGCCGGCTCGCAATTGCTCGCACCTTTCCTCCATCAGATCGAACCCGATAACGCGGAAGCCGGCCGCGCTCGCGAGCTGGCACAGCAGCTGTCCGAGGATGCCGAGCCCAACGACGACGGCCGTCTCACCGAACCGCAGATCGGATTGGCGTAAAGCATGAATCGCAATCGCTCCATGCGCCACGAACGAAGCGTCGCGCAAGTCGACATGGTCCGGCACCGGTACGACTAGATTTCTCGGAACGACGATTTGCTCGGCATGCCTGACGTAAGGACCGCCGTAGCAAGCAACCCGCTGTCCGGGGCGCACATGCTCTACGCCCGCCCCGACTTCTCTCACGATCCCTGCCGCGCTGTAGCCTAGCACGATCGAATCTTCCACTTCCCTGCTCCGGTTAATCGCGCTAATTTCCGTTCCCGGACTGATCGCCGAGTAGACGGTATCTACAACAACGTGACCGTCCGCGCACAAAGGAGCCTGCGCCGTTTGCGTCCGAATGACGCCCTTATGGGTCGTTACAATTCTCATGATTGCTGTCCTCGATTCCGCTGATCTTTGGTTCATATCTTGTTCTTATTGTATATTATAAAGAGGGTTAACCATTACCGTCAACTTCTCAACACGCACATTTACCGTTATAATGAGTACAACCGATCAAGCCATGTACGTTTGGCCGGACTATCTTCGGAGGTTTCTGCATGTCCGCAAAACCGAAACGCACTACATTTCGCATCCGCCTGGAAGAAATGCTTGTCTCGCTGCGCAACGATATCGGCATGGGCCGGTACGCACCCGGCGACTTTTTGCCGTCTGAGCATCGATTGATCGAGCAGTTTTCCTTAAGCAAAAACTCCGTCCGCAAAGGACTGGAGCAGCTGGTGGAGCAAGGGCTTGTGGAGAAGGTGCCGCGGATCGGCACCCGGGTCGTCCAGAACGCAGCCGCAGCGACGGTTACGATCAGGCTCGGGTATTTCTCGACATTGCTCGAGCATGTCAACCTGATGACGCTGCTGAACCGGTTTCACCGGACGTATCCGGGCATAGTCGTACAACCGGTACCGCTTCCGTCTACCCGGTCCGCTTCCGAGCTCGCCGATTTTCTTAATGCGGAGCCGATCGATGTCGTCACCGTAAACAACGAGATGTTCGAGACCCTGTTGGAGAACGGTCCCGCTTCGAGTCAACTGGAGCCGCTGGAGCCGTCCGGTTCGCTGTACCCGTTCCTGAACAGGCCGTTTACCGAAGCGGGGGCGCTGTATGTACAGCCGTTCGTTTTTTCCCCGTTTGTGCTTGCATACAACAAGGTTCATTTCCGCGAAACGGAGCTGAATGCGCCGGACGACAGCTGGACGTGGGACGATGTGGCGGCAGCGTCGAAGCGGCTGTCCGCCAGCCGCGGACATCTCGGTTTTTATATGCATTATTTATCGATCAACCGGTGGCCGCTGTTTCTGCTGCAAAGCGGAATTCGTTTCGGCCGAAGCCCGGAAGGCCGGCTGGCGTTCGACCGGGACTTGCTCCGCACGGCGGCTGCAACCGGCTCCTCCCTGCTCGCCGCGCAAAACGTCGCTTCCGCTTATTTGTCCGAGCGGGATGCCGATGCGGAGGCGTTATTCGCCCAGCAGAAAGTATCGATGATCGTCACGAGTTATTTCAGTATAAATTCGCTGCGCGAAACCGACCTCGATTACGATATTGCGCCGCTTCCCCACTCGGGGGAGCCCGCTACGCTGATGCTGGCGATCGGACTGGCCGTCAACAAGCAGAGCGGCAAAAAACAGGCGGCCAAAACGTTCGTCGATTATTGCACGGGGGAAGAAGCCCAGCTGTTCATCCGGAAGACGACGCTGAGTCTGCCTTCCCGCAAGGAAGCCGCCGAATGGGGCGGTCCGGACGGCTTGAACCGTCCCTCCCGCCATGAGGTGTACCGGGATCTTGTGCCGACTTACCGGCTGTATGCCGACATGAACATCCGCTATGCCGAGCTGGTGCGGATCTGCGCCGAGCTGAAGCTCTATTGGGCCGGGCTCGACGATATGGACACCGTCAGTCGGAGGATTGAGGAGACGGTATAGGCCCGGGGAATTTTCAAAAAAGAGGTTGAGCGTTGCATGCTGGCGCTCGTCCTTTTTGCATGAAGAAGCAAGAGTACCGTTAAACAATCATGGAGACTGTGCGGTAGCTCCGGAACCAAGAGTAGGGCAATGAAACGACTCCCGTTTGCGGTCGCGGACACCGCGATCAGGACCGCAGGGGCACGGGTACTGGCACAGGCGCTGGGTGCAGACACTAGCACAGGCTCAGATACTGGTACTGGTACTGACACTGTTACGAGCACGGGTACCAGCACGGGTAACGAACCCCACACCCCTTATTCGGCCAAAATGTTGCGATTGAAAGCTGTTGCGAACCTCAGGCACGTTACTTCCTCAACAAGATCGTATCTCCAACTGTTCTTCGCCTAATAAGGTCGATGACGTTCGTTAGATCACAGAAAAACGTACTTTGCGATTATAAGCGCCATACAGTTCGTTACCCGATGTAAGTTTGCTTATTTACACGATGCAAGTTTGCTTCGCCTGAAGGCCAAACGAAGACGGAGAAAGGAGACGGAGAAAGGCCGTCCTCCAAGTCTCATCAGACTTAGAGGAACGGCCCCGCCTCGTTTTCAATCTATACGCTGTATTCGCTTCGCTTATACCGCCGGTACTTTCGCAAAATGATTCGCGACCTTGCGGATCGCCCGGATCATGTCGTCGATATCCTGCTCGGAGAAAAACTCATTCACGCTCAGGCGGACCGCCGTCTCCAAAATCCGTTCCGCTTCCGGACAGTCGCCTTCCTTATAAGTGATTCCCGTAATATCAAACGGGAAGTGGCTGCCGAGGTACGCCTGACGTTTTTGGAACAACGGCTGCATGTACATGACGGATGCAATATAACCCGCCGTGTTCGGAATGCCTTCCGCCGCAAGCGCCTCGCTGAACTCCTTGCGCGTGCAGGTCAGCTTCGATTCGTCAATGCGCAGCATATAGAACCAGTACGTGCTTTCGTTGCCTTCCTCGACTTTATGCGGCTCGATGCCCGGCAAGCCGGAGATTCCGGCCGTTATCCGGTCGCCGAATTTGTGACGGCGCTCGCAAATCCACGGCAGCTTCTTAAGCTGCGCGATCCCTACCGCTCCTTGAAGCTCGGTCATCCGGTAGTTCGGCGCCACGTAGTGAAGATCTTTCTGGACCGTATCGCCGAAACGTTTAAAGTTTTTGTCCGCAAATGCGTGCGTCGTCAGGAAATCCTGCTCGTCTCCGGAGTTTACCGTAACAATCCCGCCGTCGCCCGTCGAGATATGTTTGAAGTCATTGGTGCTGAAGCAGCCGTAATCGCCGATCGTGCCGGCCAGACGGCCTTTGTATTTGGTCAAATAGCTTTGCGCGCAATCTTCAATGACTTTGACGTTATGTTTGCGGGCGATCGCCATAATTGCGTCCATATCGGCCGGGTTGCCCGCCAGATGCACGACGAGAATCGCTTTCGTACGCGGCGTAATGCGGGCTTCGATCGATTTCGGGTCCATGTTGTACGTATTCGGATCGAGGTCGGCGAACACCGGAATCGCATTTTGATACAAAATGCCGATGAGGGTGCCCTGGTCGGTAATCGGGCTTGTGATGACTTCGTCGCCTACCGTTACGCCGGCCGCACCGAGCGCTACGTGAATCGACGCCGTCCCCGAGGTTGTCGCGACGCTGTACTTGACGCCGTACATCTCGTTAAAATCGCTCAGAAATTGTTTTACCTTTTTGCCGAAATGGTAAAACAGTGTATTTTGCTCAAGCGCCTCCAGAAGCTCCTTCGCTTCGTCCAGGCCGAATCGCTTTCCGGTGCCGAACGGAGTCGTTTTCGTTTTCAGACCGCCGTGGATGGCTAACGTTTCTTGACTCATGGCTCTATCCCCTTATCCTTATATTGTCCGGCTCCGCACAGGCGAAGCGGCTGCCTGCTTGCCTGATCGGGCGCCGGACGTAACTGTTGCTCTCAGTTGCTATTATAAAAGTCCGGGCAAACGCTTACGCGCCAATTTGTGTAGGAAAGTAAGCCAATAATTGATACAATAAATCCATATGAACGATATCCCATCGTGACAGGCGAGGAAAACGGATGACGACTTTTCCTATTTTTCAGGACAGCCTCCGTCTCAACACGTTCAAAAAGGGCGAGCTGCCGCTGTTCATCAATCATTACACCGTTAATAACGGGTACCCGAACCACCATCACGAGTTCGTCGAAATATCGCTTGTTACCGGCGGCGAGGGAACGGAAGTCGTCAACGGCGCGGAGCACCAGCTGGGACCGGGCAGCATCTGCCTGCTGCTTCCTTACCATCTGCATGCGCTGAAGCTGCACGGGGACCGGAAGCTCGTCAAATTTTGCTGCATGTTCGATATTAACCTGCTGTTCCAGCCCGACTTCGCCGAGGTCGGGCGATGGCTGGTCCGGCTATCGGACGAGATGACGCCTTTTTACGATCTCCCTCCTCAGCCGTTCGAAGCGTTGCAATCGGTTCTCTTCGCCTTGGAGAACGAATACAGGACCGTGCCAGAGACGCTTGGCAAACAGGGCTTTATGCGGATTAAGCTGCTGGAGGCGATCTATTTGTTTTTCCGCCACCATCCCGGCTTCGCCTCACTCGAGCAGCCGTCCTCCGCCCAGCCCGAGGAATGGGATTTCGTCAAATACGTTAACACGCATTTTCTGGAGGAAAATATTTCTCTTGAGGAAGTGGCGGGCAAGTTCGGGGTGAGCGTATTTGTCGTACGCAACGCCTTCAAGCGGCTGCTCGGCAAAAACTTTCTCGAATATTTGCATCAGCTGCGGATTCGCCGGGCATCCGGTCTGCTCAGCGCTACGGACATGTCGGTATCGGAGATCGCCTACGACGTCGGCTTCTCTTCCCTGCGTTCATTTACCCGCGTCTTTAAGGAAGCGACCGGCATGAGCGCAACCGATTACAGGAAAAAGCATTCGCGTATGGATGAGTAGAGCCGTTCGAGTCCTCATCAAGGGGCAAGGGCCTTGGTCTGCCCGCCCGCTATACACACCCTGCCAGCTTAGGCCAACAACAATAGCAGCCAATGTACGGATAAATCAATTTTGTACAAAGACGGTGTTCCCGCCGATTTGCTATGATGGGGTCATCAATTTACTCAGGAGGTTTACGGTTCATGGACGACTTTACAAGACTGCAAGCCAAACTGCAGGAGAAGGCAACAAATCCTGCGGCGAGGCCTGCTATATATGTCGCGATAGGCGACAGCGTAACGCAAGGGTGCATGGAGGAAGGCGTGGTCGAGCATGAGCGTGTCTATCATCAATTGCTTCGCAAACGGGTAGCCAAGCGTTATCCGATCAGCATCCTGAACGTGATCAACTCCGGCGTATCGGGAGACACGGCTCACCGGTCCAGGGCACGCTGGCAGCATGACGTGCTCATCTACAAGCCGGATCTGGTTACGATCTGCTTCGGACTGAACGACGCCCACGCCGGAGACGCCGGGCTGGACAACTATATCGGGTCGATCCGCGATCTGATCCGTCAAGTGAAGGAACAGACGGAAGCGGAAGTGCTGCTGTTCACCCCTCCGATGATGATGAAGCACGACAACCCGCGGATCGCCGACGTGCACCGCCACCACGTGGCGAATTTTACCCGGGTGTACGAGAACGGAAATCTGTACCGGTACGTGCAGGCTCTTCGCGCGATGGCGCAGGAGGAAGACGTAGCGCTGCTCGACATTTACGCGATGTGGGAAGAGATGGAGAAGCAGGGAATCGATATTCACGAGATGCTGTCGAACGGGATCAACCATCCAACCGCCGACTTTCACGAGCGGATGGCGGAAGCGCTCGAGCAGAAGCTGTTTGCGGACGCGCCGGTGCCGGCGCAATCCTAGATACCGGTATCACTTCCTCGCCCGAAACCGAAACAGGCAAATGAACTTATATGCCCTTATCTGACGAAACCCCCGATGACCCGGGAAGCTTAACCGCTCTTTCGGGCCATCAGGGGTGTTTTATTGCTCTTCGCCAACCAGCAGCCGCCTTTCGATTTTGATCACCATCCGGCGTACCGGCCCTTCCCGGTCCACACTGCAGCAAGGGCGGTGAACATCCGTCGGGAAAAAGACGGCGTACATCCCCGGCTTCTGGTGCAGCCAGAGCTCCTGCTCCACCTTGTCGTAGAAAGCGACGTCCCTCGTATCCAGATCATCCCTGGCGACTTGCAGTGAAGAGCTCCACGGCACGACTCCGATCTTCTCCTCGCCGCTGATTACGTATTGAATATCGATATAAGTGCGGTGCGATTCCGCCTTTTGATCCGCCGCGGCTCTCGTCGTTGTCGTCTTGATTGAAGCGTGCATCCGCCTGCCGTCCAGCTCGTATTTTCCGTCCGGTACTTGATCGAAGTCAAGCGAGCGGATATGTTCCATCGCTTTTTGCAGAGCTGCCGGCCAAATGGCTTTCTCCGCTTCCCAATTGTCGATATGCCCCCAGAACAAATAAATCCAACCTCCCGCCGGCCAAGCCTAAATAGGAACTGTCCTCAGTCGAGCCGGATTTCGCGGCCAAGCCGCGCCGATTCGTAGATCGCGCTTAAAATCCTGATCATATCGACGCCCTGTTCGGGCGTGAAAATCGGCTTCTCCCGGCCTTGTACCACCTCTACAAAATGGTGGATGTTGGAGCCATGCCCGTGTCCGTTTTTCACGATTTGCGGCTCCACGTTGCACAGGGTCCCTTCGATCTCCGTAAACAGCTTCAAATCGTCGTTCCTCAGGTTGAAGCCCGCCTTCGTCCCGCGCAACTCGACGAACCGGGTTTCCTGCTCGATATTGGACGCCCAGCTGAATTCGATTTGCAGCGTCGCCCCGTTCTCGAACCGGATGAAGCCGGAGACCAGATCCTCAACGTCGAATACGCCGCCGCTTTTCTTCTCCCCGAACGCGCTGTGCTCCGAATCGGCGAGATCCGTCTCGGCAAACTTCGTATATGCCGAACCGCTAACCGCAACCGGCTTCGGATTGCCCATAATCCAGACAGCCAGGTCGATCATATGGACGCCCAGATCGATGAGCGGACCACCTCCCGACAACTCTTTGGTCGTAAACCAGCCGCCTTTGCCGGGTATGCCTCTTCGCCTGATCCATCCGCACCGGCCCGTGTAGCAGTCGCCCATATGCCCTTTGTCCGCATACGTTTTCAGAAACTGCGCTACGGAGCGGAACCGGTTGTTGCGCATGACCATCAGCACCTTGCCGCTCTCCTTCGCCGCTTCCGCCATCTTGACCGCTTCCTCGGGACTGACGGCGTCCGGCTTTTCGCAGAACACATGCTTGCCCGCCTTCAGCGCGGCGATCGACACTTCAGAATGATACAGATTCGGGGTGCAGACGTTAATAATATCGATGTCGTCTCTCGCGATCAGCTCGCGGTAGTCCTCGTACACGTCCTCGATGCCGTGCTCGTCGGCGATTTTCTGAGCCGCCTCCTTATTCGCATCGCATAAGGCGACGAGCTCGGTGTCCGGATTGGCCAGCCAGGCGGCCAGATGCGCGCCTTTGAACATCCCGCCCGTTCCTACTGCCCCTACTTTTAAAGTTGCCATTCGATTTTCTCTCCTCGCTATTAGTTGGATGATTTGACCGGCTTCTCGCTGGGCACCGGTTCGAGCGCGGGATGCGGACTAGGCGGCACGCTGCGCGGAGCCTGCTCCGGCTCCGGTGCCGCCCAGCGGACTCCGTTCGAGATAACCTTCAGCACCGATTCGTTATGGAACGTCGGATACGTCTCGTGGCCCGGGCGGAAATAAAAGATTTTCCCTCTGCCCCGCCGGAACGTACAGCCGCTGCGGAACACTTCCCCGCCCTGGAACCAGCTCATAAACACAAGCTCATCCGGCTCGGGAATGTCGAAAAACTCGCCGTACATTTCCTCCTGCTCCAGCTCGAAATAACGGTCGATGCCCTGCGTAATCGGATGACCGGGATTGACGACCCACAACCGTTCCTTCTCGTCCGCCACTCTCCAGATGAGCGAGCAGGTCGTGCCCATCAGCTTGCGGAATACTTTCGAGTAATGCGACGAATGAAGCGCGATGAACCCCATCCCGTTCAAGACGCGGGCATGCACTTTGTCTACAATCGCGTCGTCCACTTCCTCATGGGCGCGGTGTCCCCACCAGATCAGCACATCGGTATTTTGCAGCACATCGTCCGTCAGTCCGTGCTCCGGCTCAGCCAGTGTCGCGGTGCGGATCATAAAATCGCTTGATGCGATCCCTTCGGCGATCGCCCCGTGGATGCCTCTCGGGTAAATCGCCGCCACCTTTTCCTTACGCAGCTCGTGAGAATACTCGTTCCAGATCGTAACGCGAATCATCGTCCGCCATCCTCCTTTTCCCTATCGCACAAATGTACCGTATCCTTATCCGTTTCCGGATACTGTCAGCTTCCAATACGCGATCCGTTCCCGGTTCCAGGTGTACGTAATATGAAGCGTTTCGCCGTCCGCCACGATAGCGGGGTACGAATATTCGCCCGGCTCTTTCTCGAGCACGAACTCGCCGCCCCAGCTCATTCCGTTGTCGGAGGAGAAGCGGACGACCAGAGGCGTTCTCGGCCCCCATCTCCCGCTTACCGGGTTATAAACAAGCGCGAGCGTTCCGTCATTCATCTGTGCCAGATCGATGCCGCTGTTGTTATTCAGCAAGCCGATCGAATAGGCCTGGCACCACGAACGTCCGCCGTCTGCGGAATCGCTGCGGAAGATCGTATCTTCGGTTGTGCGCAGCAGCATGTGCACACGGCCCGGCTCCGATTCCCACAGCGTAGGCTGGATAACGCCTTTGTTCATCACGCCGTCGGCCTCCTCGGCGGGCCGGATGTCCGGCGCCGCTTCTCCTTCCTGTTTCGGGACGCGCCGGAGCGGGACGAACCCGGTCCGGTTCCAGGAAGCGCCGCCGTCCGCGGACAAGTCGACGAAAGCGTCCCAACGCTCCTTCGTCTCTAGCGATGCGGGGGCGGCCATCGTGCCGTCGCGTAGCCGGATCAGCTTGTTTTTGACCGGGCCGCGTCCCCCTTCGTCACCCTCGATCAGCTCGCGGGGAGCCGACCAGGTCATGCCGTCGTCGGAAGAGGTCGTCACCATCGTCCGCCACGAAGGGATTTTAACGCCGGATTTGTAATACAACGTGAGGATGCCCCTCTCGTCCCGGTCGAGCACCGGATTCCACAGAGGAACGTCGGCTCCTGCCAAACGCGCCGGCTCGCTCCAGCCGTCCTCCGTTCGAAGCGAACCCCAGATGTCGACATCGTGCGCCCCTTCCTTCGTCCCGCCGAACCAGGCGGCCAGCAGCCGTCCGTGATCCAGCGCTACGATCGTAGAAGCATGACAGGACTGAAAAGGCCGCTCGTCCTCGAAAATATACTCTTTACTGGCGGATTCCACCCGCATTCCCCATCATCCCCCGCTTCAAATTTCGGAACGGTTCCGTTCCGGCAGCAGCCATACTTCCGCGACATTCAACCGCTTGAAACCGCGCGTACGCCGGAACGTCAGGCTCAGCCGGCCGTCCTGCACCGCTTCCGGCGGAACCGCGCATTCCCGAATCGTCACGCCTCCTGCCGCGATATGCACCTCTTCGTCCAGCACGAAGCTGTCGCCTGCGGTCAGACTCGCCCAGCAATCCCTTGGCGTCCGGCCGCTCGTCTCGCCTACGAACACCGCCTTCACCTTGTACTTCGTCTGCGGATCGAGCGAATCGTACCGGACGACGATCGGCGTATCCAGCATCGCGTTCGCATGGGCGACCCAGGCAAGCGGTATGCCCCCGAGCTCCTTTTGGCGGTCCGGCGGCATCGACAGCAGATGCATCGCATAGGCGATTCGCGGCGTTGCCAAATACCCGGGGTCCGCCTGCCAGCCTGCCCCCGGATCGACGCGGCGGAAGCCCCGGCAAGACCCCAAGTTGTCGTAAAAGCCGCCCGGCCCCGGATTCGTCCGGTTCAGGACCCGTTCGATCAGCGCAAGCCGCTCGCCTTCGTCCTCCGCCTCGCGAATCAGCTCGCACTGCGTGCGCAGCCAGCGGATGTCGTTCAGCGGAGCGTCGATCGCGTCCATGAAGGCGCCCCTGCCTTGCGATCTGGCAAAATGGCGCGTTACCGTCAGTTGGTAGCCGATATTCGCGAACAGCTCGTCGGCGAGCTGCTCGCACCGCTCCTTGTAAGGAGCCGCCACCGGCTCCGTCCTCGCCTGCCCGAGAATATGCCCGGCCCGCTCCAGCGCAGCCAGACTTCCGCTGACAGGCGCCATTTGCAGCGCTTCTCTGACCTTATACTCCAGCTCCGTCTCGTAAGCGAGCCGCCGCTTCGTGTACGCATCGAAATAAGCGCGCAGCAGATGCATCTGGAACCGGTAGCTGCCGCGCATCCGGGGCGGCGCATCCGCCTCCATCCGTTTCCACTGCTGCAGCGTCACTTCGACTCCGTCGTTCACGGCCAGCGGCCCTTCCCAGTTGCGCTCCAGAGCGAGCAGTCCCTGAGCGACCGCTTCCGCACGCTCGTCGTCGATAAACAATCCGGCGTACTCTCTCAGCGTCTGCACGACCGGCGTCGCCGGGTCCCACTCCTGATCGGACCAGACGAATTTGTTCACATCGTCGTTGATCCCTTCCGAGTAGGCAATCGTGCCGTCTGCGTAAGGCGCAAGCACGTTATGAATATGCTTCTGGGCGACGGGACGCGGATTGCAGCTTTCCCGGCCGAGCGTAAGCGCATAAGCCATATCCCAGTCTGCGACCGGGTATTGACAATGGTAGTTGTGGGTAATATCCTCGTAACGCCGAATCGGGTACCGGGCCGGAATCCGCCGCCTCAGCTCGGGCAGCGGAACGTCGACATGCGGGCCGAAGACGATGCCGCCGAGCCATTCCGGTTCCCGGTCGACCTGCCGGTAAAACGCTTCCATCCAAGCCGCCGAATCATGCCTCATAATTTGCGGAGACAGCCAGATTTTCGCCTCCGGGTGGTATTGCCTGAGCAGCCGGGCTACCCGCTCCGTCCATACGAACAGCGGATCGGGCTCCATCTTGCCCGGATCGCTGCCCGGGACGAACAACGCCCGGATGCGCGGGAGCTTGCGGAAAATGTCTTCGCGCTCGGCCAGCTCGGCCGCGATCGTAACCGGATCGTCATAATCGTCGCCCATATTCGGATACCAGATCCATGTATCGAGCCCGTAGCTGTCGATCGATTCCGCAATCCGCACCATCATCTCCAGCGGCTCGACCTTCATCAGCCGGCCGGTCGGATGATCATCGGTGCGCGGCGGCAAAATCTCGATGCTATTCGCCCCGAACAGCGCAAGCTCGCGGATGTACCCGTCGAACTGCTCCGGACTCCAGGCGTCCAGCGCATTGTTTTTCGGCCGGTAGCCGAGCTGATGGCCGCGTATCGGCGAATATGGGGCGGTTATCGTATGAAGCGGTTCCTCCAGCCGGCACGAGCCCGCTCCCCAGCGCAGCAATCGCAGCAGCTTGCCGGCGCCGTACAGGACGCCTCTCGCGTCCGCTCCGACGATCCATACGACCGGCGCTGCGCCTTCACATTCCTCCGTTCGCAGCATATACCCTTCCGGCTTCAGCTCCGCGAGTCCCCCGGTCACCGCCTCCGGCCATTCCAGCCCGGCGATGCGGCGCAGCGACTCTGCCGTTCCGGCAACGATAATTGGTACCGGCTGCCGGGCATAGACCTGCGTCCTTTCCAGGACGACGCCGGTCCGATCGGCTATCTCCTCGATGAGTACGTCGACGGCTTTCGCCTCAGGTCCGCAAACCTCAGGCGCGCTTAGTACCAGCGCCCCTGTGAAGTCGATCCCTTTCATGATTGGTCCCGCCTCCCGTTCGTTTATTTGGAATCCAGCCCGAGCCATTCTAGCCACTCCGCCGTATTCGTAAAATCTCCGGCGATCCGGTTCGCTCCCGCCGTCTTCAGCCGTTCCAGCTTGACCGGAT
Organism: Paenibacillus sp. MAH-35; assembly: GCF_058135425.1. Classification (NCBI taxonomy): domain Bacteria; kingdom Bacillati; phylum Bacillota; class Bacilli; order Caryophanales; family Paenibacillaceae; genus Paenibacillus; species Paenibacillus sp. MAH-35. The sequence goes on along the minus strand of NZ_JBYUPU010000026.1, from coordinate 6,344 downwards.
TGATGCCTTCCCGCTCGTTCTCGTCGCTCGCCAGTCCCAGCGCCAGCGCTCCGTTCTCGCGGGCGATCCGGATTTCGACCTTGCCGTCGCCGATAATCGCGAGTTCCTCGCTGCGAAATCCTTTTTGCTCCAGCAGATCGCGCATTACCTTTTCCTTCGAGCAATCGGCACGGCCTACCGGCGCTCCCGCAATTTCCTTAAAATACGCATGGACACCGAGCACCTTCGCTTCATTCACGACGTCCGGATGATCGGTGCCGCTCGCGACGAACATCTCGATCCCTCTAGCGTGCAGCAGCTCGAGAAACGCCTCGGACCCTTTCATTAAATAGTCCGACGCCCGGAGCTTCCCTTCCTCCAGGTCCGCTATCCGTCTTTGCACCGTCTCGAGCAGCCGGCGGTTGTATTCCGCCTTGTACTCCCACTCCCCGAGCACCTGCTCGTTCCATCCTTTCTTCGCCACTTGATCGGCCAGCCATCTCATCTGAAATATCGTCTGGATTCCGGTCGACTGATCGATATAATCGGCGATTTCCCGGTCCAGCGCCTCGGATTCCTCCTGCGTCAGCTGCCGGCTTCCCGCGATCGCTTCTTTCATCATCGGGGCCATCGTCTCTTCCCAGCCCGCCCGAAGCGTCGACAGCGTGCCGTCGAAATCGAACAAAACCGCCTTGACCGGCTTCTTCAGTGTAGTTCCGCTGCTAGATTCCATGTGCTTTATGCCTCCCCCATATCGTACATCCGTTCTTTACGTTGCTTGCCCCGCTTCGACCAGAGCTTCCCAGATCGCGGGAATCGTTTCCTCATGCAGCCCTTCAAAATGAAACCCTTTGCCGCCGAGGCTGGTCGGGCGGTGGACGATATTTTTGCGCGGCCGGTAGTAGTAGTCCCAATCTTCGTAGCCGACCTTCTTGTGGTAGTCGCCCAGCCGGACGATGTCGAAGTTCGCGGTAGTGATATGATGAACGGGATAGTGCAGGTTGCGCGCGATCGACAGCGCCTTCAGGAACACTTCGGGACCGGTGACAGTGGAGCCGAAGTTAAGGAACAGTCCGCCCTCCAGATGAGCTACGGTATGGCAGTACATTTGAAAATCGATGCCGCTCGCCTTCCCCTGGGCCGCGAAGTCGGACATCGGGTGCAGCTGGATATCGTCCGTGCCGATCGTAATATGGCACGTATAGGGGATGCCGTACCGGGAGCAAGCTCCGAGCAGGCTGTCCTCAATATGCGGGAAAAGAGCGGGATGTTTGCGGGCGTATTGGATGATGCTCTCCCCGTAACCGCATCCAGTTTCGGTTTCGGTTTCGGTTTCGGTTTCGTTTGCGCTGCCTTCGAGAAGGGCCCCGTGCACGATATCCCCGGTTTCCTTCCACATCGCCAGCTTCCCTTCCTTCAGCGTCCCTTCCTCCACCGCTTCCGTATGGCCGAAAGCGGCCAGCTCGATATCCTGGAAGCAGGCGGCCCCGGTCAGCGCCAGATGCGTCACGTAGCCGCGGCGGATCAGATCGATCAAGTAAGGCTGAACTCCGCTGCCGGCCACGTTGCTGCCCAGCGAGACGAGGACACGGCAGCTGCGCTCCTTCGCTTCCTGCAGCCGGGCGATCAGATCGCCTAGCTGCGGATCGGTCCACGTTCCCGGCCTCGGCTCGGATGCGCCGCCGCCGGCGGGACCTCCGGCGTGTGCCGCTTCCACCCGGTGGTGCGGCGCGCCTGCCGGACCAGCCGCAGCGTCAACGCCCGGCGGCGTGTCCTGGTCGAGACGAAATTTGCTGCGCCTGGCGCCGACCGGGTACAGCTTCAAGCTTTGCGCCGCTTCGGCGCCCGCATCCTTAGGCGGTGCGAATGGGGCGTCCAGCTTCTCCTTGCGGCGCATCAGACCGTGGAACAGCGCGGGAATCGTCTGCTGGTGCAGCCCGTGGAACAAGTAACCTTCCCCGCCGATCTCGCCGAGTCTGTCGATCAGTACCCGGCGGGGCCGGTAATGGTAGTCGGGGTCCGTTTCCGGAGGGCGCGAATCGGCGGTTACGGGAACGATATCGAAATTCGCGGCGACGATGTCTTGCATCGGCAGCCCCCGGTTACGCGCAAGCGATAAGCCGCGCAGAAAAATTTCCGGTCCGGAGATCGCCGAACCAAAGTTGAGAAAGACTCCCCCGTCCTTCATAGCGGCGACGGATCGGCACATGTGCCGGAAATCTTCCCCGGACGTTCGGCCCAGCGCTTCATAGTCGACAATCGGATGCTGATGAATAATATCGGTGCCGATCGAGATATGGCACGTATACGGAACGCCGAAACGCTGGCACTGAACGAAGACGCAGTCGTCATAATGCGGGAACTTCTCGGGATGAGCCGACAAATACTGATACAGGCTCGCCCCGTAGCCCAAGCCTTGCGCCGCTCCCTCACGGACCGCCTCGTTCATGTACCGGCCGGTTTCCTCCCACATCCCAAACGAACCGTCCTCGATCGAACGGGCCACATCCTCCGACGTTTCCCCGAGAAAGGCGAGCTCGAAGTCGTGGATGCTCGTCGCGCCGTTTCCCGATACATGCGTAAGAAAACCGTTACGCACCATCTCGATCACGTAGCGGGACTGCCCGTTTTTGATCACATGCGCTCCCATCGACCAGACGACCGGTTTCCCCTCGAGCCTTCTCGCTATAATCGTATCGAGCAGACGGCTGAACTCCGGCGTCTCCGCTCCCCTCCAAGGCTCCGCCTCATCGTCGTAAGGGCGGGCCATATTGCGGATCGTGACGAGATTGGTCCGGTCGTACACCGAATTGGTGCGTATCGCTGCCAAAAACAATCGTTTCCCGGCAGTCATAGATTAGCTCCTCCCTCTGTCAAGCGTTGGATTAGATGAAGTCTACGCCGCTATTCCCCTCCGGGAATCGCTTCGAATTCCAGCCATGACGACAGGCGCCCCGACGGCGGCACGGCCAGCGCCAGCTTGCGCTCGACCGCTTCGCCCAGCGTCAGCTTCGGCGGCACGTTGAACATTTCCAGACCGATGTTGTAGTCGCATCCGAAGAACGGCGCGGCGAAGTCGGATTGGAAGTTTTGCCAATACCACAAATACGGCCATACGCTGCCGTCCCAACGCACCTCGAGCGATACGCCCCGGCGCGGGCTGTGCAGCCGGTACTTGCTGTCCGGCGCAGAGATGTAGAGCAGATCGCGTTTTGTCCCCGGTGCCGGCATGATCGACAGATCGGTATCAGTTCCGCCGCCGCTCATCAGAGGCCATGCCCAGCTTTCCCCGGTTACCGGGTGATGAACGGTCGCCCCTTCGCCAAGCGTAATAAACGAGTCCGGACCCAGAAAAGGCCGGCCGTACGCCAGATGATGCCCCCAGTTCGCTTCGAGCGGGGTCGCCGGAGACAGATTGAAAATCGTCTCCTCGATCCGGACCGTCTCGCTTCCCGCCGTCAAAACGATCTGCTTCTCCGTCCGCAGCGGCAGCGAGCGGATCTGGTTGATCAGCAGCACCCGGATTTCGTCCGGATCGTCACGGATAATCCGGTAATCCCACGGCGTTACGGCCGACTCGCCGCGATGCACCGTCGCGCCGCGGTAGGTCGACGTATAGCTGACCTCCGGGAACATCTCCTGCCATCCGCCGATATAGCTGATTTCATATTCGGAATATAACGGATGGCTCGGACCCAGCCCTTTGCCGGCTATCCAGATAAAGTCGGTGTCGGTCGGCTTGTGCAGCCAGCGGATCGGCTCGCCGCCTTTATCGAGCAGCAGATGAATAAGCACCTTTTCGTTTTCGAGCAGCAGCGACCGGTAGCCTTTGAACGTAAGACCGTCGGTTATTCTGCAGCCGGCGTTGCGATGCGGACGATACCATTCTCCTTCTCCCATATGGTTCTTCCTCCTGATTTTAATTTACTTAATCTTTAAGTTTATGTGACAAAAAAAAGATGTAGTGCGATGTAGAGCGAATGCGCAGTGCCTGGCCTGCTGCTCTGCCAGGAACCGCCCGTCCGGACCGGCGGGATCATCCCGTCTAACCCGGAGGCGGACGATTCGTGCAGAATGCCGTGAAGGCCGTTGAAGCTCTGCAATGTGAACGTGATTGCAGTCAAACACGGGGCAGCCCGATTCAGGCGAGCTAGACGGACAACACGGGCTCTTATCCGCCTTCGGCCAGCGACAGCAGCCGCACCGGCTCGGACAGCAAAAATCCGAACAACAGCGCCGCAGCGCCTACCGCGCTCTGAGAAGTACCGAAGGTGGAAGGTTCGATCCGCAGCCGGTCCTTGGCAAAGGCGTACAGCCTCGAACGCAGATGGTTCCGGACCGGAAGCAGGTAATCCGCCAAATAAGGATATAATCTCCCTCCCAGCACGACTAATTCCGGATCGTACAAGTTGTACACATTGATAAGCGCCGTTTCGAGATAACCGAGCGTATCTTCCAGGCAGCGCAGCGCCTCCGCGTCTCCTTGCCGGATCGCTTCACGCAGCTGCTCCATTGAGCCGCCGCCGGACCACCGCCCCAGTATGCCCGGGATCGAGCCTACCGTTTCCCAGCAGCCGCGGTTGCCGCAGTCGCATATTTTGCCGTCGATGACGATCGTCATATGGCCCACTTGCCCGCACAGCCCGTTCGTTCCCCGGACGATCTTGCCTCCGGATACGACGCCGCCGCCGATGCCGATGCCCATCGTGATGAAGACGAGATCCTGCACGTTCCGGCCCAGGCCGTACCAGCGCTCCGCCATCGCGGACGTACGCGCGTCGTCCTCGATCAGGGTGACCATGCCGAACCGTTCTTCCAGCGTCCGCTGCAGCGGAAACCCGCTCCAGCCCGGGAAGTTCGGCGGATTCAGCAGTTCTCCCGTGCTGTAGTCCATCGGTCCCGGCACGCTTGTTCCCAGGCCGAGTACCGTGTAGCCGGCGTTCTCGATCTCCCGTTTCGTTTCGGTAAGCAGCGGTCCGATTACGTCAAAATACTCGTCGGGACCTCTCCGCTCGCTCATGTCGCGTTCGATCGATTTGATGATTTTACCGTTCAGGTCGACGACTACAACCTCCAGCGTGGCCCGGCCGATATCCAGCCCGATAATCCGGTACAGGCTAGAGTCGAGGCCGAGCATCACCCTCCTGCGGCCGACGTTCCCCGATACGGCTTCGAATTCGCGAATGATCTTCAACCCGATCAGCTCGTGCGTCAAATTCGTAATCGTTCCCGAGGTCAACCCCGTATGCTCAACAAGTTCCACCCGCGAAATCTGCTGAAATTGCCAGATCCGCTCGAGAACTTCGGACATGTTACTTTGCTTCACCTGTTTCAAATAGGCGATTTTATTTTGCTGTATTGCAGGTCTCCTCCTATTTTCTTAATTATTTAATTAATTCATATTATAATCAACGGCATCTGCAGTTGTAAATGACATTCTTTGATTAGGACCTTCTTGGTGCCGGGAAAGTGCTGGGATGAAAGCGACCGGGAGCCGGGGTGGGTGCTCGATTGGATGCGGGAATGGTGCTGAGGTAAGTGTCGGGCGAGTGTGGGAATGGAGCGAGAATAGAATCGGAGTGGATGCTGAGCGGGAGCCGGGGTGCGGAAGTGGGGATGGGAGTGGCTACCGGAGCCCACGCAGCCTACGCACCGCGTATCTACCCATGCGCCTACCCATACGACTCACGCACCCGTAACCTCCCAACAACAAGCCGTGGTTTTGGCGGTGGGCGGTAATTAGTGGTCTTCGTCGCTCGCAAGCTCATGTGGCGGTCCGATCGGCGCGGTGGCTCATTTGGCTAGGTAATATTAAGGTTCAACTGCGAGCTTTACCTGGGCCCTACGATTGTTCGCTTCCAATTGCACGGCCCCGAAGCTTCGAACAGCTTCACGTCGGTATTCGGGTACGCGATATCCTGCGGATTGCTTTGGCATTGGCATTGGCTTTGGCTTTGGCTTTGGCTTTGGCTTTGGCTTTGGCTTTGGCTTTGGCTTTGGCTTTGGCTTTGGCTTTGGCTTTGGCTTTGGCTTTGGCTTTGGCTTTGGCTTTGGCTTTGGCTTTGGCTTTGGCTTTG
>NZ_JBYUPU010000026.1:0-190 GCF_058135425.1 Paenibacillus sp. MAH-35 | reverse complement strand
TGGAGTCAAATTAGCACATCACCGCGTATCGCATCAATTAATCAAACGAATAGAAGTCTTTACCGGGACTTTCCTAGTTAGTGTTCCAAAACGCCGAAATCCCTTGTGGCAGTAAGAGAGTTTTGTATTACCAACATTTATCCTCGTTTATTTCTTTCTGAACCCAAATATTTTGTTAAAAAAACCTTGT